>DASRBN010000001.1 GCA_035653615.1 Ktedonobacteraceae bacterium
TCCTTTTCGTGCGGCTCCTTTGTATTATTCCTTTAGTCAGATGAAAAGAGTTGAGTTCTGGACAGAGGAGTTCGTAGTACGTTTGGCCTATCAGTGCCTTTTTAACAATTGGATGCAACGCTTCTATGATGGTTCTCTAGCAGCCATTTGAGAGATGGCGGAAGGTGGCGTTCTCTCCTCTGATCGCTTGTATTACCGCTGCAAGCCACTTAAGAGGACCTGTTGCACTTTTTCGCTAAACGAGCCACTGACAGGGCTGATAGACCCGATTGTGTTCGTTCTTTGTTCCATCAGAGGAAGGAGATCTACAATGTCGAGCAAACTCTTCGCTTTTAATGTGTCGAAGAAGCCAGAAAAAGCAGAGAACCAGTGGATAGGCGACCCAGTCGTTCATGCGGGTTGTGTAACCTCCGTCATTGGTTACTGCACTGGCAATCAAAACTATGGTAATGCAGCATGTGACTACTGTTATGGGATTAATAATCACTGCCATGCGTGGGGTGGCATGGGTTACCAAATCTGTGATGGTAGTCAGAGTGACCTTTGCTGTTAATGACCTCGATAGAAGCAGGTAAAGTATGCTAGGCTAGGAGATATAAGAGCACCAAAGAAAGCTGATCGGCGAGGAGAATGGCTCAAAAATGCCTGGAATCTGTAGAGAAGGCAGAATGTGGTTACTCGATTTAGTTCCTTAGCACGAGATCAGTAACCCGGGTTAGTGACCTTATTTGCGGATCGCTAAAGCAACTGGTGCCTAGGATTCCTTTAGTTAGCTGGGGCTTATCTTGATCGATTGGCAGGTCCGTCATCAAGTTTCACATCAGGTGTTAAAGACTGATGTACTCTAATGTAGATTCCTCAATGCGCAATGAACTGCGGGTAACTATCATCGGTGACGAGCTTTTTGCTGCTGAAATTGACTCACAATCAAGAGAAAGTACAAGTGTTGATTGGCGGAATTGGAGCGATGGTGGCATCGACATTCCCTATCGCAAAGCAACTCTTCCAGCAGATATCGCTGAGCGTTGTATGATGTTGGTCCGCAGCTACCACCTCAACTTTAGTGCGATAGACCTTATACTCACGCCTGATGGCCGGTATGTGTTCCTCGAAAACAACCCAAACGGGCAGTTCATGTGGGTTGAGAAACTTGTACCTGAGCTGGAAATGACAGCTGCGCTGGCTTCATGCTTGATTCGAGGAGCAAACAACTAGCAGCGGAAGTAATGGCAAAGCTAGCAACACTAGTTGAGAAGAAATGGCATATGGAATCCTTTATATTGCCCCAATTGTATGAACTACAAGCGCTCCGTGGAAAGCCGGTGGTCATTTATAGCTCAACGATCGACAGTGATGTTGTTCGTATACTGTACGAATGTCTACGGCAAATGGGACCAACCCAACGACTTGATGTAGTACTCTCCACCCCCGGCGGCGTAGTCACAATCGCCCGCCGGCTCGCGCTGCTGTTGCGCGAGTTCACGCAACACCTGACTATCCTGGTACCTTACCATGCCAAGTCGGCAGGCACACTACTCTGCCTGAGCGCAAACGAGTTAGTGTTAGGACCAATGGCAGAGCTTGGCCCAATTGATGCTCATATAGGCTCTGTTGGGGCTTCTCCATCCGATGCGCCCAGTATGATCTCGACAGAAGACGTTCGGGCTTTCCGACAGATGGCCGAAGATTGGTTCGGGGTAAACCGCGAGGAAGACCATCTGCAGGTCCTGGCACTGATGGCTGAGCGTGTGTTTCCTACATCGCTGGGTTCGTTCTATCGCTCTGACCGACTGACCCGCCAAGCGGCACAAGAATTATTATACTACCAATTGCCGGATGTTGAGGAGAACACCCGGCAGCGGATTGTGAATCAACTCGTCGGCGGCTATTACGCTCATGACCACATCATCACCCGCGTCGAAGCGCGGAACCTCGGTCTTCAGGTGCGCTTCGCTTCCCCTCAAGAAGAGGCATTACTGTGGGATATTTCAAAGACGAATCGGCGGCAATTTCTCGAACACACCGGCCGATCCGATGACGAAGGCATTATCGGACTGATTATGAGCGCTCATTTTTGCGCCCGTCAGGTACTGCACTGGGCTGATGTTCCCAGGGTACAACGTGTCGGGATGCGGCAAGGGAAAGAAGGTGGGTCACAAACGCAGAAAATATCGCATGTTTCTTGGGAAATTGATGGAGAATGATAGCTAATTAGAGGTCCGCATGCTTGCTGCGTGTTTCTTGCTGTCTTGCCGGATTGCCATCACGTACTTGTTCAGTTTCTCCGCAGGCAGCAAAATCCCGGTTAGGTATATTCCGCAAGACTTAACTAGGTGTGAGTGAGGATAGCACTACTCGTACTTATGAGTGCTGTATTCGTCGTGCTTGCTACCAACCTGAGTGATGTTGTCGAGACACTTCGCCAACCTTTCCCAGTGAGGGAAGGCAGAGGCGAGAAAATAGATGCATTCGGGCTGACTTACAGTGATGAGCATTACATTCAGTCGGACAAGGGAATGGGCACGGTGATTTTCCAGATGCCAGGCGCCACCTCGCGAGCTTCGGGCAATGGCTGGTCGGCCCGTCGATGTTGCGCCGGAGAAGGTTGCTGCATAATAAGAGGTTATCCTTTGTTGTTTAGTGCAAATGCCTTTGACATGTTCGGGTGTGGCCGCTATACTCTCCCCACAGAGCAGCGGCAGGAACTGGACCTTTTCCCGACTTCCCGGTGGGGATTGAAACACACGAATTCCTGCCTTGATTGTATGGTTTCACGTAAGGTTGTGTCAACATCCCGCAAAACAAATGGATGTCAGGCCAGGAAAAAAATCCTTGACGAACAGGGCCAATTTCTGCTATACTGGCTATGTTCTCAAAAACGGGGCGTAGCGCAGCCCGGTAGCGCACCTCAATGGGGTTGAGGTGGTCGGAGGTTCAAATCCTCTCGCCCCGACTACGAAAGCGAGGGAGGAAATCTGCCATGA
The DNA here is from genome assembly GCA_035653615.1 of Ktedonobacteraceae bacterium. Classification (NCBI taxonomy): domain Bacteria; kingdom Bacillati; phylum Chloroflexota; class Ktedonobacteria; order Ktedonobacterales; family Ktedonobacteraceae; species Ktedonobacteraceae bacterium. Next base: position 2,985 of record DASRBN010000001.1, read on the forward strand.
GCAGGCTTCCCACCTCGCTTTGTTTGTCCTGGTCTCTCCTTCGGCTCTAAGGCTTTGAGAAGATGAAATCAAGCTAGCTATCTGGCAGGGCTATTGAAAAGTCGCGAGAACGAGCTTGATTTTGTCGGAGCGCCTTCTAAAGTTGACCTCACTTGACGCGACTTTTCAATAGCCCTGGCTATCTGGAAATCCTCATTGACAAACATATTAAGTTAAGATAGTATATCCAGCCAGCAAGAGGAAAAAATTACCTGTAATCCTTCCAACTCCCATTATCAACGATGCAGGTATTAGAGGTAGATATCTAATGGGAATCCTTAGCCTATTTTCTGGTTGTGGCGGATGTAGTTTAGGTTTGAGGCAGGCAGGTCTGCGCGTTAATTTAGCTATAGATATTGACAAGGATGCGTGCAATACTTACGAAGCTAATCTTGGGCAAAATACAACCTGGTGCAATGATCTTTCAAAAATTACCCCTCACGAACTTTTAGAAAGATCAGGCCTTCGGCGAGAAAATGTAGACCTCCTGGTAGGTGGCCCCCCTTGTCAAGGATTCAGTTCTGCTGGAGCCAAAGACTGGACCGACCCGAGAAATATACTTATCAGGAATTTTGTAGAAATTGTAGTCACTTTAAGGCCAACCTGGTTTATTATGGAAAACGTTGAGGGATTGCTCACTGCGAACAATGGGATCTTTCTTATCGGAGCAATAATGCAGTTTCTTGAAGCAGGATACTGGCTTCGTGCTAAAAAAATTTATATGGAGAGGTATGGCCTTCCTCAACGTAGGAAGAGGGTTTTCATCATTGGAAATTTAGAACGGTGTGAATTTAACTTTCCGGAGCCAACCCATTTCGAACAGCAAACTCTATTTAATTCTGAACAACCACCCTTTTTGAACATACTCGATGCAATAGGTGACTTGCCGCCCGCTACCAATATAGGAGAGGTATTTTACGATAAAGAGCCTGAAAATTATTACCAAAACCGGTTACGCCGAACAGATGATCGACCCATTCTTCATCACCAAATAAAAGGATTAAATGGGCCTGTTCAACAGAGAATTGCTCTTCTCTGAGAAGGAGAAACAATGAAACACCTACCAGAGGAACTTCAGCATCCCAGCTTTACAAGGCGTTCGTATCGTAGAGTAATGGATGGAACTCCAACTGAAAAAAGAGGAGGCCCTCCCTCTGGTTTGAAGCGGCTAGTAGCTCTCGAGCCATCTCTTACTATAACCTCGGGATCGTATTCAGAATTTATTCATCCGATAGAAAATAGACCTCTAACGCTGAGAGAATGCGCCCGAATTCAGTCTTTCCCTGATTACTTCGAATTTCAGGGAGCATGGTCATCTATTGCAACTCAAATTGGAAATGCCATACCACCGATTTTTATGGAAGTTTTAGCCAGGCATATCCAAAGCTTGGCTACCTGGCGTCGATCAGAAAATTCTAGAGGACGTTGGCTTGGTATTAATGCGACAAAATCCGACGGGAAAAGTCCAATATTAATAAAAGTCCTAACCGAACTTGAGGAGAGAACTAATGCTTTTTCCTACGCTTGACCAAAGAAGTCGAGCACTAATTAACAAAGCCAGGCACCTGGGAGGTAAAGGTCCAACAGTTAATCTTGAAGATCATGAACTACTAAGACTATGTGCAATAGTCGCTATTGACCTGAACCAACCATCACTAGCTAAGGACATTGTCAAGGATGAAACCATTTCGAATGGTTATTATGGTCTTCCACTTGAGTGGTTTACTCAACCTACACCTAAAAGCGTTGATTTCGTAGAAACTTTCTTACAATTAAGACAAGAAATATCGGATTTCGAAACCTATTTTGCTAATCTATGTGAAATCCACAAGCATCGTGTCAAATTCAAACTTATTCTTGAGCAACAGAAACTTCCACAGATTGAGCCAATAGTACCCCGTTGCTTATTAGAATACAAATTGAGGCCATCCGAAGCCTTAGCTTCCTGGCTCGTTTGGAGAAAATGGTTATACGACATAGATAACAGATCTGCCCAAGAAACAGGTTATCTTTTTGAACCCATCTTGACAGCAGCCATTGGTGGCGTATCTTACCCGGCGAGTAAATCTCCTGTAAAGCGAGCAGATAAATCCTCGAATGGTAGGCAAGTAGATTGTCTAGAAGGCAATCACGCTTATGAGTTCAAAATGCGTGTTACTATTGCTGCGAGTAATCAAGGCAGATTCAAAGAAGAGCTTGATTTTGCGCGTGATTGTAACTATTCGGGATATATACCTGTTTTACTTGTCCTTGATCCAACTTCATCTACCCGTTTAGACGAATTAATAGCTGAGTATTCAAAGTATGATGGATATGCGCTAGTTGGCAACGAGGCCTGGAAACATATTGAAGATAAAGCAGGAAGTACAATGGAAAATTTGTTGAGAAGTATGTGCGGATACCTTTAAAAGAAGTAGATGCAAGCTATAAGAGCTTATTATCTCTCGCTCTTTCTAGAACAGAGACGGAAATTTCTATTCAAATTGGTGATCAAGGCTTCTCAATATCCCGAGTCAAACGGCAAACCGATTTTGAGGACGATGGGGAAAATGATCTAGACGAAGCAGATGAGCAAGAGAGTTGAAGAGATAAAGCAAGTTCTGTTGTCACTAGAGATAAAGCCGAGAGTATTCTATTACTTCCCATGGTATCTAATGCATGAAAAGAAAAGGACGGTAGGACAAATGGAACTGCTCAGCCTGAATATTCAGCTTGCGATGGCGGATATTTACCGCAAGCTGAATATTCAGGTTGGCCTTTACGGGCAGGAATAGGAAATGGGGTATTAGGCCCCTCGCTTATCGCGCAAATCATACAAAGGCAAGCCGGTACGCGCGGCAATAAATGAAAGCAGCGACTCCATCTGCCGGTTATATTCTTCTTCTGAGAGGACGGGCCGCGCGTAGAACACTACCCTGAAACTGCTGCGTCTCATCCACGTCCAGCGCACGATATCATTGGCGCTGGACAGCTCAAAGATGGTCGGATGAGGATAGCGTTTCGCGCCGAAGAGCCCGTCGATGGCAAAGAGTTTCGCCTCTTGCCACGGGACGCTGTGAACCTTGAGAAAACCGAACATCATCAGGCCATTTTCCGTCACGGTGAGATGCTGCCGCGCTTTGAAGTACATCACGCCGAACAACAGGCCACCATAGAGCAGCATAAGCACGACGAAAACCGCAATGACGATAATGACGAATATCGAGGGGAGCGTGTGATGATGCGGCAAAGGCGGGAAGAGGGTGGGAAAGAAGACGAAGAAGAGAACGGCAATGACGATCATGCCCACAAAAAACGAGCCTAATATGATGAGGAAGACCTTCCAGTTGGGGCGCTGCTTAAATGTCGTCCGCAATGAGGTATTGCTTTTTGCCGGTGATGCCTCACCGATCACGGTTGGCACGGGTAGCGCGTCGGCATCAGGACGAGGTTGCTGTGCCGCCAACAGGCTCGGATCGCCAGCTGCCGCTATCTGCCTGCGCCGTTCCAATCGCTCCCAGAACTTGTAGAGCCGTGTAAAGAAGAACAGCATGAAGACGGCATAGACAAAATAGAAAATCACATAAAACGGAAAGAACGAACCAGGAAACGGATTGCTTTTATCGAACAGCGAACTAATCACAATGGCAACAATGCCCAGGAGCATTATTCCCCCGCCGATGAGCATCAACCATCGAGATACGCGCAATCGCGTCAGGGTCGGTTCAACAATCACGATACGCGGCGCCTGTTGCTGTTTCGTATGAGCGGTCTTCAGCATAGCATTTCCCCCTATCTTGCGTTGCTTATAAAGACTATAATAGTCAACACATTTTACTTACTCAAGTTGCTTGCTACCTATTATCTAATACGGTTAAGGGCGAAAGAAGACATACAAAAAGAGCCTCTCACTGAGACAGACTCTTTTTTCAACTCTGAAGAGGTTGAGGTCTTACTTTGATCCAGATTATTGTCTTTCAGGCAGCCGCATACGAGCGAACATCAACCTGTACTCCTACACGAGCCGCTTCCTCAAGGATATGAAGCAAGTGCCTGGTCGTTGCAGCTTCCAGGTACGCTTCACCGCATGCCTGGCAGACCTCGGCAGGGACATTTTTTGGGAAATACAATTTAACCGCAAGAATCGGATAGCTTCCCTGGCGACAATATCTTATTATACCAGTGCAAGGATTGTCAGAGCCCAGAGATACATGGGATGATTTCCAAGAAGTCCCCACAGCTATCAGGGGCGCGCGATTCTTCGCGGTGCTCAGAATGACATGGCCCGGACATACCCGGGTATGTCCGGGCCATGTCATTTTGAGCACCGCGAAGAATCTTTGTCCATCTTCTGGGAATCACCGGGATACACCTACGGAGAATACCAACATGCAAGAAGAAACGTACTGGCAGGCAGTAATGACGCGCGACAGCAGCTCAAACGGAACCTTTGTCTATGGTGTGCGTTCTACCGGCGTCTACTGCAACCCATCATGCCCTTCGCGACGCCCTAAACGCGAGCAGGTGGTCTTCTTCCCGTTGCCTGAAGCGGCGGAACAGGCCGGATTCCGACCATGCCGGCGCTGCCACCCACAAGAAAAGGGAGCCAACGATCCGCAGGTCGAGCTGGTGCGTGAGGCCTGCCGCTATATCGAGCACCATCTTGAAAACCCGCCTGACCTGAGCGAGTTGAGCGAGCATGTACATGTAAGCCCGTTCCATTTGCAGCGCGTCTTCAAGCGCGTCATGGGCATTTCGCCTCGCCAGTATGCCGAAGCGTACCGGCTAGGGCAGTTCAAGGTACAACTGAAGGAGGGAGAATCGGTGACAAACGCACTGTATGATGCAGGATATGGTTCCAGCAGCCGTCTTTATGAGCGCGTGCCCTCGCAACTGGGCATGACGCCAACGGCTTATAGGCGCGGTGGACTCGGCATGCACATTTCCTATACTATCGTGGACAGCCCGCTGGGGCGCCTGCTGGTGGCCGCGACAGAAAAAGGCATCTGCCATATCAGCATGGGCGACTCCGATGCCACGCTCGAAGCCACGTTGTTCAAGGAATACCCTGCAGCCGAGATTACGCGCAACGATGATAGTTTGCATGAGTGGGTTACCGCGCTTTTGAGCCACCTGAATGGCGAGCAGCCGCACCTCGATCTGCCCCTGGATATTCAGGCCACGGCCTTTCAATGGCGCGTCTGGCAGGCATTACAGGCCATTCCCTACGGCGATACACGCTCTTACAGCGAAGTGGCCCGCACGATTGGCGCTCCCAAAGCCGCTCGCGCCGTGGCCCGTGCCTGCGCTACCAACCCTGTCCCACTGGTGATCCCCTGCCACCGCGTCGTGCGTGAGGACGGCAGTTCCGGCGGCTATCGCTACGGAGCAGAGCGCAAGCAGCAATTATTGGAGCAGGAAGCGAGAGGAGGCCGGTAAATCGGGGGTAAAGAAGAGGATGCCATACTGTGCAGGATGCGGAGGCCGATCAATCGGCGCTGTGTACGGTATGCCTGTCCCCCAGACAGGACTGCCCGGCCCCTACGGCCCGTAGGCCCCGATTTATCGCGGGCATCGCCGATTGATCGGCCTCCGGACGAGGCGTCCACAGCCTTATATAGGCCAAGTTCCCCTTTTTATTGCCTGATTGGATGTAGTGTTTACATCAATACTCTGCTACTATACAAAGGGAAGTGAGTATCGTTGTTTTTTCAATCCTGCGACTACTCCCACCAGCAGCCGCATAAGCAAGGGAGGGCATCATGGAAATGCTCATTTTGCTCGTTCTCGTGATTGTATTCGATGTAGTAGCTCTGCGGTGGGGCTTCGACAGCGCCGATGGCCTCAATAGTCCTGAATGGCTGCGCAGGCAGCTCTGGTATGGATTTCATTAATGTATGCCGTTGAAAACATTACAAAAACAAGCAATTCGGGCCAGGGATTCTGGTATCCGCACTAGACAGGAATGTAGATGAACGATAGCTATTCCGGGAAAGCAGTGCAAGATGAAGTGGTAAGCGTAGATGCGAATAATGAGAAAGTTGCCTCTAAAACTTCTGCCAGCAGTCGCTTAGGGATACTGTTTGCTCTATCCGCGCTGTATGTCCTCTGGGGCGGCACGTACCTGGCAATGCGTATCGCGCTGCGAAGCTTCCCGCCATTTCTGCTGTCTGGAATACGCTTCCTGATCGCGGGCTCGATCCTGTACGTATTCCTGCGCGCTCGCGGCGGAGAAACGCCCACACGCAAGCAATGGGTTGGAGCGGCCCTGGTTGGCCTACTGTTGCTGGTCGGCGGCAATGGCGGTGTGGTTTTTGCCGAGCAATGGGTGGCATCGGGTTTAGCATCGCTGGGCATCGCGGCGGTTCCGCTGTGGGCGGCGCTCTTCTCCGGGCTATTCGGACGCTGGCCCAATCGCAAAGAATGGTTGGGTCTCGGCATAGGCTTCATCGGCGTGGTGCTGCTGAACCTGGAAAACGGCTTCTCGGCCAATCCATTAGGCGCGATTGCGCTCCTGATAGCCCCTATAAGCTGGGCCTTTGGCTCTATCTGGAGCTCGCGCCTGCCACTTCCTAAAGGGTTAATGGCCAGCGCAGCCCAGATGCTGGCCGGCGGGTTGGCGCTGGTTATCCTGGGCCTATCATTGGGAGAGCGGGTGACGAGCGCCCCTGCTGCCGGGCCGGTATGGGCGATGCTCTTCCTGATCTTCGGTGGCTCCTTGATCGCCTACAGCGCCTACGGATACCTGCTGACCCATGTACGACCGGCCCTGGCAACCAGCTACGCCTACGTCAATCCTGCCGTGGCAGTCGGTCTGGGCGCACTTTTTGCCGGAGAAAAGCTCACGCCCGTGGGGTTTGTAGCAATGCTTGCGATTCTGACCGGTGTGTGCCTGCTCTCGCTTGTGCGGCAACACTAACCGTAATTCATTTCCCCACGTTAAAGCGGAAATGCGCGATATCACCGTCCTGGATCACGTAGTCTTTTCCTTCGAGGCGTTGCAGGCCTTTTTTGGCAGCGGCCGCGAAGGAGCCGCAGGCCATAAAGTCTTCAAAGCGCGTCACCTCGGCGCGAATGAAGCCGCGCTCGATATCGGAGTGAATTTTGCCCGCCGCCTCTGGCGCCTTTGCGCCTTTCGTGACCGTCCAGGCGCGCACTTCGTCCTCACCGGCAGTGAGAAAGGTGATCAGGTTGAGCAGGCGATAGCCAACCTGGATCACGCGGTCAGCCCCCAGTTTGGGCAGACCCAACGCTTCCAGGTACTCGGCGGCATCCTCTTCTGGCAGCTCGGCCAGTTCCGCTTCCAGGCGTGCTGAGACGGCAACGACCTCGGACCCCTCGTCTTTTGCGCGCCTGGCAATCTTCGCGATGCCTTTCAGTTCGCCCTCGAGCGTTGCCTCGTCCACATCCTCGCCGGCAGCGATGCGTTCCAGCAAATCGTTGGCCGCTCCCAGCACATCTTCGCTTACATTCAAGACATACATACGCGGCTTGAGCGTGAGCAGGAAGAGTTCGTCCAGCACGGCGCGGTCTTGCGGCAGCAGCTCGACCTGGCTTACAGGCCGTAGATCTTCCAGTGCCTCTTGCAGCAGGTGCAGGATCGCCAGTTCTTGCTGGTATTTTTTCTCTCCTGATTTGGCGGCTTTGGTTGTGCGCTCGATGCGCTTCTCGACGGTGGCAAGGTCGGTCAGCGCCAGTTCAGCGTTCAGGCTGTCCAGGTCACGATTGGGATCGATATCGTTATAGGGATGTGGGACGTTGCTATTCTCAAAGGTGCGAAGCACAATCGCCAGGGCATCGGCATTGCGAATATGCCCCAAAAATTCCGCGCTCAACCCCTGCCTCTTCTCGCCGCTATCGTGTTTTGCCTGCCCTATACCGGCCACATCCACAAAGTCAACCGTGGCATAGGTGACCTTTTTGGGATGAAAAATCTCTGCCAGCGGCTGCAAGCGAGGGTCTGGCACCTGTACAACGGCATGATTTGCCTGTACGGTACTGGTTGCGTAGCCGCTGATGGGCGCGCCCGCCTTCGTTAAAGCATTGAAGAGCGTCGTTTTACCGCTCTGTGGTAAACCTATTATTCCTATTGTTAGAGCCATATGAGATCCTCTCTATAATATGGGCGATGGACAGATGAAACCCATGGTAATTCCCAGCAGTTCCCAGAATGCAGGGAGCTTGTGGTCTCTCAGGAGTGCAGACGGGATTCTTCGTTGCACTCAGAATGACATGCCTCGGACACACCCGGGTGTGTCCGGGGCATGTCATTCTGAGTGCAACGAAGAATCCCTGGCCAGCTTATAGATAATCACCAGTGCACCAGGGCTATTGAAAAGTCGAGAGAACGAGCTTGATTTTGTCGGAGCGCCTTCTAAAGTTGACCTCACTGACTCGACTTTTAAATAGCTCTGCCAGTGCAAACTCGCACTTGACGTTATCTGAGCAAAGCCATACAATATGTTTGATTATACAGCGTTTCCCATGAACCGGAGGTAACTTTCTATGCCATTGTACGAGTATCGTTGCTCGGACTGCAAATCTAAATTTGAATTGCTGGTCAGTCACCAGCATGCCGATGATGTTGTATGCACGAAGTGCCACAGCGAAAAGGTACGCCGTTTGCTCTCGGTCTTCGCCCTCAGCACCAATAGCGAGGACGGCGGCTATGACGATATGAGCGACTCTATGGGTGGAAGTTGTGCTTGTGGCAATGGCAGCTGCGGCTGCAACTAGCCAGGTTAGACGAATATGTTCAATAAAACGTCCTACCGGCGTGGCGTGATAGAGGGCGTTGTTCTCTACACGCTGGGCCGTCTTGGCGCATTGATTACACCAGCATTCTTCCCCGGCTGGCTATTTATTATAATGCCCCTGATCTTCCTATTATTCCAATATCTGCTCGCGCCCCTATGGGCTACGCGCCGCATTCAATCTGTGAAACGCGAGCGCCTCAGCAAGCGTTTCTGGCTGCTCGGCCCGCGCATGGCGGCCATCTGCTTCGCCATCGACCTGTTCATCACCCTGACCATAGGCACAGCCCTCAACACCTTTACCGAAGTCCAGCATGGCCCGGCTCTGTGGCGCTTCTTCCAGAGTGGCGCGAATCACCTGAGCCTCGCCGATTTCGGCCTCTACGAACTGAAGAGCGCGGCCCTGCTCCTGTCTTTCTTCACGCTGACGGTGGTGTGTACACGCCTGGCGCAGGGTGGCTTTTTGAGATTCACGATGCCGGCGGGGGGAAATCGGGTGACGCTGTAATCCGAAACGTTCTGCTAACACTTGAACGGAGAGCCCCTGTCCTTCCCAAATTCCAAACAGGGCTAACTATGGGCGATAATCAGCTAGTTTTTCCGCATTTTTCCCGATGCGCTGTATCTCTATAGTAGATTGGTCAGATTGTTTTGCTGCGCCCGTTAATAACATGGGTATGTTTTTGGCTCACTCCATAATCTGATTGGCTAGAAGGAGCGGTAAAGAGCCAGATGAAATTACCAGCATGTTATAATATGAGGGTGTCTAAGCCATTTCAAATGAGAATAGACAAGAGGAATTCTATGAGTAATGATCAAGTTTGGCGAACACAAATCTTGCAGGGTGATTGTCTGGATATTTTGCCTCAACTACCCTTCGAACTCCGTTGACCTGATAGTAACTTCTCCACCCTATGCTGATCAACGTAAGGATACATACGGTGGTGTACATCCAGACCGATATGTTGAATGGTTTCTTCCTATTGCCGCCGAGTTGAAAAGAGTATTGAAACCGAGGGGGTCTTTCATTCTCAATATCAAAGAGCGGGTAGTGGATGGTGAACGACACACCTATGTACTTGAACTGATTGTGGCTTTACGCAAACAAGGATGGTTATGGACAGAGGAATACATATGGCACAAACGAAATAGCTATCCTGGTAAGTGGCCTAATCGTTTTCGTGATGCCTGGGAGCGTTGTCTCCATTTCACTAAAGAAAAACATTTTGCGATGTATCAAGATGCAGTACGGGTTCCAATGGGTGATTGGAGCCAGTCACGCCTGCGGAATCTTAGTGAAACAGATAGGCGACGCGATAACTCGCGTGTGCAAAGTGGGTTTGGTAAGAAGATTGAAAACTGGGTTGGCCGTGAGCTAGCTTATCCAGATAATGTATTGTATCTAGCTACAGAATGTAGCAACCGTGGCCATAGTGCAACTTTTCCTGTCGAGTTGCCATCATGGTTTATCAAGCTATTTACTCAACCCGGTGATGTAGTCCTTGATCCTTTTCTCGGCTCTGGGACAACTGCTGTTGCCGCTAGACAACTCGGTAGGCATTGTATTGGAATCGAAATAGATCCCAAATATATTCAAATTGCTAATCAGCGATTGGATGCTATGCAACTACCTATTCCTCTATTTGGTGGGGAGAGCGATGAGGAAACACCTATTTCTTCTGAGGGAACCCAGCTTGCTAGCCAACCTGGTGATTCCTTATTTAGAACAGATAATGAAATAGAGGATAATGAATATTATGAATCCGTCGGGACAGGCGTTTTGGGAAGAAATTACAGGTGATCCCGATTTTTACATCAAGCTGATAAACCTCATGCGTGACTACCCCACACAGCATCGCATTGAATTTGAGAAAGAGTGGGCTAAAGCACTGAATAGATTTGAGCTAGACTTTCTCAACAACTTTGGCAATCCGGATGGTAGCATAGATTGGGAAAAGTTGCTGCGCTTCAACAGCGGAAAAGAAAAAATTCCCTGGGTATCTAAAGTCGTCCCGGTAAGCATCATAGAAGTGGAAGACGATAACAACATAGAGGATTACGAGGACGAAGAACAACCACTCTGAAGCCTGTTTGCTTCCTCTTACGTGCAATAAGCAGAAGCGGATGCGGTATTCGACTGGAGCCAACGGCGTCTCCAATCAATGCTGCATCCTACAAGGTATTATTTGAAAAGCCGTGCAACGCACGGAGGAAAGGGAGTCAACTTGGAGAACCTTACCACTCGCTCTCGTCCATTGGGTATCACCATTATCGCTATTATTATGGCAATACAGGGTATTCTCGGCATTATCGCCGGAATCACCCTATTAGCAGGATCAGCTAGCGGAGGCCTGTTTGCCGCTGGTATAATCACCCTGGTGCTGGGAGTCCTCTACCTGATCCTGGCCTGGGGATTATGGACATTACAAACCTGGGCATTCTGGGCCACAGTGATACTCGAAGTAATCGCGCTGCTCGATGGCATATTCGCTCTGGGACAAAGCGGCTTCTTCTCAGGTATCGTCAATGTAGTACTTGCCCTGGTGATCCTGATCTACCTGTTCGCTGACCGCAACGTGCGCGCAGCATTCCGCACGTGATAAGCGATAGCCGAGCAAGGACAGGCAAGAGGCCGTCACGCCAGCGTGACGGCCTCTTGCCTGTCCTTGCTCGGCTTATTTAAGAGACTTTTGATTCTGCCTTTTCCTCTTCCTGCTCAACTGCCACTAACGGCCTTGTTTCCTGGTGCTGGATGAGACGAATTTCGTTCTCGAAGATGTGGCGCAGGATGGCTACCGAACAGGCGTAGGTCGAGTCCATGCCGAAGTATGACAGGCTGCCGGCGCCAAGATTCTTGCCGCGCGTGTATGGCGTATCCGAGGCGTAGTGGAGAATGCCCAGTTCGTAGGGCAGGCGCGCGAAGTTGATGTTCTCGCCCACGGGATAGCGCGTCAGGTATTGATCTTCGTAGACCGCGTTCAGGTAGGGGCCGCTCTCCATTTCGACCACCGTATAATTGGCGCGATAGTAGAAATCAAAGTACTGGCGATTTTGCAGGTAAGTGCCCTTGCCCGAGACGGCCTTCTGGTTATCCAGCACGGAGCCGTAGATCAGGTAAGGCTGCACATCCTGCGCGATAAAGCAGTTATCCAGCCAGTAGGTGTTCTGGCTATGCTCGTCCAGCACCACATTTGAGATCATGACATCGCCGATGCTGCCGTTGAGCGTGGCCGCTTTGCCCAGGATATAGATGCCGCGTATCTGCGGGAGATTTTCCATAATTTCGCGCAGCATGCGATAGGCGGCCATCCCCAGGGGATAGTCGATATTGAGGATAATCGCCTGGCTCTTCGCCAGCGCGTCCATGCCAGACATGCGGCAACGCGGGTCAATCTCTACCGGGCGCAGCCGTGCCAGCTCGAACACCTGGGCGTCGATCTCCAGGCCGTGCCGCGCTCCAATGTACCAGATGCCGCGCTCCTGTTCTTCGCGCTGGCGATTGCGCGCGAATTCCTTGCCCGCCGGGGTACGTGCCCACTCGCGAGCAGTAAAGTACAGGAAATTTTGCCAGTTGCCGGGCACTATACCCTCTTGCAGTTTACGGCATTCCTCGGCCAGGTAGGGGTCTTCGTCGCTCAAGGCAAATTTCGTCAACTCCTCTTCACGGCTCAGCAGGCTGCCCGACATCAGATTGACCAGGCTATGCGTATTGCTGGAGACGAAGTACACGGGCCGCTCCTGCAGGCCAAGCGTGTCAAGCAGTTTTTCGACCGGAGTCCACCATTCATGTGTGGCGCGTACATAACCGACATGCGAGCCGCCCAGCATACGCAGTGAGAAACTTTTACGCTGCCTGCCGATGATGAGTAGATTCTCCCACAGGTGATCGCCCCAGATGACTTCCAGGCGCTGCCAATCATCAACTGAAATGTGCAAACGTTGTCGTAGCACCTTGCTAATTTCAACAAACACCGGCGAGGTGCGGTCCATGCGTGTTTCGAGCAACTGCATCGTCGTGGGATCGTCATTGAGCAGGTAATACATTTTGTTCCATTCGATCTGGAACGCGACCAGGATGGGAACGATATCATCGGTATCGCTTACGCTAGCAACATAGACCGCCAGGGTCTCTTTCCCATCATAGAACCATTTGCGGCGTCGCGCTGAAGCCGTAACGGCCTCCCAGCGATCGACATGGAATCCCTGGCGCAAAAACACCTGCTCCGACTGGCCCAGCAGCACCAGGTTGCAGTGAAGAATCGAAGCCGGCAGGCGCAAAACGCTGTAAATGAAGGCGGACATATCCGGATAGGGCGAGCGCGCATCTGGATGCAGGCTGGAATCGATATTGTAATGAGCCTGCACCAGGGCTTTCAGACTGACTTCACCGGAACTGCGCAGCAGTGTGTTATACATGCGGATGTACAGGTCAACATCTCGTTTGCCGGCTTCGTGGCGTCCTTCCCCTTGCTCGAAGTAGACATCCGTAACCCGGCGCCTTTGCTCAAGGCTATCTCGATTATCAGTGCTATCAATGGTCTGCCCTGTTTCACCGCTATCGATATAAAATTCGTCGGTTGGTGGCTGCCCGTCAAATGAGTCAGGGGTATGATTTTGACGGACAGGCCGGTTATTTTTTCGTGGCATACTGTCTTGCTTACCTCTTAACACTCTTGTGTTTTTCATTATATTTCATAGTATTATACTCGCTTAATAAACGTTCTGGTAGGGGAGTTTTAATATGGCTCCTGAGTCTTTAGAGAATGCCTTCCAACTCATCCTTCAGGTCGCGCATCATTAATTCTGGCACGGCTTTTTTAGGGTCCAGCCCTTCGAAGAGAACCAGGCTGAGCTGGCTGGTAATGGGCATTTCAACATCAAAGCGTGTCGCCAGTTGCAGGGCCGCACGAGTAGTAGATACGCCCTCGGCCACTGTACGAGTTGAGGCCAGGATATCCGGAAGCTTTTCGCCCGCGGCCAGGCGCTGGCCCAGGCGATGGTTGCGGCTCAGTGGGCTGGCACAGGTTGCGACGAGATCGCCGATGCCGGCCAGTCCCGCGAACGTCAGGGGATGCGCCCCGGCAGCGATACCCAGGCGCGAGATTTCCGCCAGCCCGCGTGTTATGAAAGCTGCCTTCGAGCTGTCGCCATAGCCCATACCGTCATTAATGCCCGCGCCAATGGCGATGATATTTTTGAGCGCGCCTCCCAGCTCGACGCCAACCACATCATTCACCGTATAGAGACGAAACCGCTGCGTGCTCAACAGCGAACGAGCGTGTACGGCGATATCCTGCTCATAAGCCGCTACGACAGCAGCGGTCGGCTTTCCCTCCGCCACCTCTCGGGAGATGTTGGGGCCACTGAGAGCTGCCACGCGATGCGCGGCATCAGGAAGCTCTTCGGCTATGATCTCGGTCATGCGTTTGAGGGTGCCGATTTCTATGCCCTTGCTGGCGCTTACCAGCACGGATCCTTTTTCAACATAAGGGGCGAGTAAGCGCACATTCTCGCGCATGCGCTGCGAAGGCGTCACAAGCACGAGCATATCCTTCCCCTGCACAGCCTCTCTTATGTCGGAAGTGACCTGTAGGCTGTCCGGGAAGCGAAATCCAGGCAGGAAGAGCCTATTTTCACGCTGTGCTTGCATTTCAGCGGCGCGTTCAGGATTGTGTTCCCACAACGTGGTAGCGGTGCCTTTACCGGCTAATAAAAGGGCCAGAGTCGTGCCCCATGCGCCGCTGCCGATGATACCTGCTGATACCATGATGTCCTCTCTTACCTCGTTGTTGCTGTAATTGTAACACAGGAGAGAGGGAGATGGGAGACTTGATAGATGGAAGACAATAATAAGGACTCACTTAAAGCTGAGTATTTTTATCAGGAGGATGGGTTAGATGCCAGATCATCCACTCGCGGAAGTCTTTGGTTTCCCTACCAACAATTTCTCACCTGATGCAGGGCGATACCGGAAGAACAGACTTTGCCCATTCAACAATAAGGTTCCTTCCTGTACAAAGGATAAGGCAGAGAATCCTTTAGGCGTATGTAGTGTATACGAAGCAAATAGAACAGTGATTACCTGTCCTGTACGTTTCCGTCAAGATTGGCTTATAGCTGAAGATGCAGCTGCTTTTTTCTTTCCGCCAGGACAATCATGGACCTCTCTTACAGAGATTCGCATCAACGATAAGTACGGCAAGTCTGCAGGTAACATTGATATAGTACTCGTCAGCTACGACGATACAGGAAGGCTTCTTGATTTTGGCGCACTCGAGGTGCAGGCTGTCTATATCTCTGGTAATATCCGAAAAGCATTTGAGTATTATATGGAAAACCCCGAAGAACATGCTAAAATGGATTGGCTGGGAAAACGTGACTATCCTCGTCCTGATTATCTTTCCTCTTCACGTAAGAGGCTAGCACCTCAACTTATCTATAAAGGCGGGATTCTATATGCCTGGGGCAAGAAACAAGCAGTGGCAGTCGATAGCAAATTTTTTAATACGCTGCCTCCAATGGATGAAGTAGATCAAACGGAAGCCGAGATGGCCTGGCTTATTTATGATCTACAACTCGATTCCTCACAAAATCGTTACCGTCTTGTTCGCTCCAGAACGGTTTA
This sequence comes from Ktedonobacteraceae bacterium, assembly GCA_035653615.1. Lineage (NCBI taxonomy): Bacteria > Bacillati > Chloroflexota > Ktedonobacteria > Ktedonobacterales > Ktedonobacteraceae > Ktedonobacteraceae bacterium. Next base: position 18,381 of record DASRBN010000001.1, read on the forward strand.
CACGGGTTTTAACGCTGCATTAAATAAAATTACAACAGCAGAACCCGGAGAGGTGCAGGACTTTATGGATCAATTGCAGGAGAAGCTAGATGAAAAGCTTGAAAATAGCACGCCACCCGATGCTCCAACATTGTTAGATGTAGTAGACATCGAGACAGAAAATATGTAAAGATTATCATAGTTGCCTGAAATTATTTCAAGTAGAGGGATCAGATGCAGCAGATCGGTTTGTTCGGATATTTGCCACTACCTACTGAAGTCAATGTAGCTTCGATACCACAACGTAGCCCTTTTCGATATCCAGGGGGAAAGACCTGGTTGGTACCACATTTGCGCAGATGGCTCTCTCCAGATGTGAGAAAGCATGCAGGCGTTTTGCCTGTTCGTCCAGCCAGGCTTATTGAGCCATTCGCAGGTGGTGGGATTATCAGCTTAACGGCAGTCGCCGAAAATCTTGTTGATCATGTTACAATGGTTGAGTTGGATAAGGATGTGGCCTCCGTATGGCAAACAATTCTTGAAGGCGAAGACTGGAACTGGCTCATTAATGAAATCACGACTTTCAATGTGACACATGAGAATGTTTTGTCTTTGCTCGCAAAAACTGATATTGAACTCAAAGAAGAGGCATTTAGAACCATTCTGAGAAATCGCGTTAATCGAGGCGGCATCCTGGCGCCAGGAGCAGGAATAGTAAAAGAGGGTGAGAATGGACGAGGTATCACTTCTAGATGGTATCCAATGACTCTTAAAAAGCGTATACAAGACATTGTTCATATGCGGGATCGCATTACTTTTATCCATGGAGATGGGATGGGTATTCTGAGTGAGCAAGCGGATTGCACCGATACCGTTTTCTTCATCGATCCTCCCTATACTGTCGCTGGCAAAAGGGCAGGAGAACGCCTTTATAAGCATTCTAAATTAGACCATGAAAGACTCTTTGAAATTGCTAGTAAACTACGCGGCGATTTCCTGATGACCTATGACAATGTCGACGATGTGAAACAACTCGCGCGTAGATTTGGTTTCGATACACAGGTTGTTGCCATGAAAAACACCCATCATGCAAAGATGACAGAATTGCTCATTGGCCCAAACCTCGAATGGCTACGCCTGGACTCGTTTTGATTTTTCTGACGAGATCTCTTGAGAATTCCTATCCTGGAATAGCTATTTTTCAGCCGGACTCTGGTGCTGCCTCTGCGGCTCCTTCGGCTCATCCTGGTAGACCGAGGGCTTCAAAATACCAATGTAGGGCAGATTGCGGTAGCGCTGCGCATAGTCAAGGCCATAGCCCACGACAAAGCGGTCTGGAATTTGAAAACCGGTATAGTCCAGCTCGACGGCCTTCACACGTTCGCGTCCTTTATCCAGCAGCGCACAGATGCGCAGGCTCTGCGGCTTTCTCTGGCGCAGGATCTCCGTTTGATAATGGAGCGTGAGGCCGCTATCCACAATATCTTCCACAATCAGCACGTGTTTTTGCGCAATCGGCCCTTCCAGGTCCTTAAGAATACGTACTACGCCGCTCGATTCGGTACTATTGCCATAGCTGGAGATGGCCATATAATCGATCTCCAGCGGCAAATCGATGGCCCGCGACAGATCGCCAATGAATGGCACCGCGCCTTTCAGCGTTCCCAATAGCAGCAGATTTTTGCCTTTGTAATCCTCAGTAATGCGCTTTCCTAATTCAATAACCTTCGCCTGAATTTGCTCGCCGGTTAACAATATCTCGGCAATATCATCGTGCATACTCATGGCCACCTCTTGTTTACACCTGTTTCATCAAAAAACGTACAATACGCTGTGTCTCTCTGCTGATCTTCACACGATCATCCAGGCATACGCCCGCCAGCCAGATGCAATGGGATGGCGAAAAGACAAGTGGGATGAAATCACGCTCATGGCGCGCAATATGCTTATCCACCAGAATGTCCTGCACCTTTTTTTCGTGAATCATGCCCAACGGCCGCATGCGATCACCTGGAAGTCGGGTGCGCACCCATACAGAAGGCCCGACTTTGTCCGCATCCGCATACACAGTATGACGAGTGGAAGGAAGCAAACGCCACACCTGCGGCCAATCCTCCCGCTGCAAAGCCTGCCTTACTTGCTGCATCACGTCTTCTGGTACCATCTCCGCCGCAATCTGCCAGGATGTTCCTACTACCTCAACACAGCCGGGAACTGAAAGCAGCGCTGCCTCCCGCGTATCGCTTTTGCCGCCCATCGGATGAATAGCTGTATGTATATTCAGACGCTTAAACGTCACGTGATTGAAATCGTAGATAACCCGCAGGCCGCGTGGAAAATCTAACCGGCGCTCCTGCCCATCATTTTTGTGAGCCAGCAGTTGCTCCAGCAGCCTGTAATGACGAGCTTCGAGCGGCGATTGACCGTCATAGAGACGGGCGGTAACGCGCCGCAACAGGTGCCGGTACAAACTCAATGGCAGCGCTAGAAAGGTGCGGGCATCTAATTTGATAGAATTTTCCTGCTGCGCCAGAACTATGGTTAGCCAGCACGCATCGACCTGGGTCTCGATCCATTCTACATCGACGCGCACACTATCGGCATTGCGCAACAGCGTCTCCTGTATACCCGGATTCAACGATTCGAGCAGGGGCAGGAGTTCGTGACGAATGCGATTGCGCAGGAAGCGTGGGTCGGTGTTGCTCAAGTCTTCCAGCGGCACAATTGCGTGTTGCCGGCAATAGGTGATGCTCTCAGCATGGCTTTCCGCCAGGAGCGGGCGAATGATATCCTGCTGCTTCGGCAGCATGCCAACCAGACCGGCCAGACCGCTGCCGCGTATCCAGTGCAGCAGCAACGTTTCAACCTGGTCATCCGCGTGATGTGCCACCGCGATTGGCTGGCCCTGCGCGACCTGGCGCAAGAAACGATAGCGAGCTACGCGAGCCGCATCTTCCAATGAGCGATGTTCTTCGCGCGCCAGTGCCGGAACATCAACAGTACCCACCGTACAAGGTATGCCCCAGTCCGCCGCTATTTTCGCGACGGTTTCAGCATCCTGCTCGCTGGCCGCACCGCGCAGCATGTGATTGAGGTGAGCGGCATGCAAACGCAACTGTGGATAGCGCTTCCCCGGCCCACACAGGCGGTTCAAGAGATGCAGAAGGCACAACGAATCCGCCCCGCCCGAAACGGCGACAATAATTTCGCCGCTGCCAGGAAAGAGATGGTGTTTTTCAATATAGGCGGTGACACGGTCTGGTATATCCATTGTGTTCATTTTGATAAAGGCATATCTGGTAACTTTTGGGTAATCACCGGAGACATATAGATTATTCCCATGTGATGTGATACGATATAAGCAATTATACCACTACCGGGGCCTGCTTCCCCGGCATGGAACCGGCGCTTTGTAGAGGCGTGATGTTTTTAACGCTCATAGGGAATAGCGATAGTATGGCAATTCACAAAATAATTACCGCGGAAAATCCTATCTTACGGCAGAAAGGCAAAAAGATTCACCGGTTCGACGCTTCGATTCAGAAGTTGATCGATGACATGTTTGAGACCATGCATGCGGCGCATGGCGCGGGACTGGCAGCGCCTCAGATAGCCCTTTCGCTGCGTATCTTCGTAGCCGAGTACGAAGATAAAAAGGTGGCGATGGTCAATCCAGAGATCATCAAGGCCGAGGGCGAGGAGATCGGCACCGAGGCCTGCCTGAGCATTCCAGGCTATGCCGGCGATAATATCCGCCGCGCGGCAAAGGTGGTTGTACGCGGCCAGGATGCCCGTGGCAAGCCGATGAAGGTTCACGCCGAAGGATGGTTTGCCCGTATCCTCCAGCACGAGATTGACCACCTGGATGGTATCCTCTTCCTGGACCGCCTGGATCGGCCCGAAGACTTGCGCGAAGTGCGCGAGGAAGAATGGGAAGAGGCCGAAGCTGAGGCCATTGTAGAGTAATAAGCAGATATGGCGAAGAGAGGGACTGGCGCGCGCCAGTCCCTCTCTTCGCCATATCTGCTTATTGTTTTTGTTGCCGCCTGATCATTGGCAGGGTTTGCTTCCCCAGCGTCTTTTCACAGTTGGGGCAGACGTAGAATCCCTCTTCTTCGCGGTAGCGCACTTCGCTCAAAGTGTAGTACAGGTAGCAGATGCCGCAGCGCGTACTGTCCTGCTGGCTTGCAACCTGGCGATCCTTCGCGAACAACTCACGCAATGAAGCAATCAGGCCCTCGAAGTCGAACGAACCTGTATAGCTGCGCCCGGCACTGACGACCGGCAGCGACCCGGTAGAATTGCTCACCCGCATTTCGCGGCGGCTGTTGTATGAATTTCCGTTCCCCGACGGTCTGGAATCGGGATCAGGAATATATTGATTGCTCACGGCATGTGTCTCCGGTAGTAACTGCATGTGAACATGGGCTTAACACTTCACTAATTGTACCATATTGCCCGTTGTTTTACTACTGCTGTGTGGATGGCAGTACAAGGTCTATTAGCACTCCCTGGCTATTTGTACCTATTGTTAGCAATAGTACTCAGCAAGCGGCCCATTGATACCGGTACCCCCCGCCCACAGGTCGCTTCCGGTAATCTCTCTAAAAGAGAAAAAAGCGACATCGCCTGTCATATGTGATACACTACAAACAACACATCCCACATACCGCCCTTATAGCGATACAAGGAAATCCAAAATTGACAGCAGCACGCACTCCATTTGACAAACTGACGCCCATTCACCCCAACCGGCGCATAACGTTGGAGACCGGCAAAACACCCATCGCGCCGCGGTTCATAGACCTGCTCGTCCCGCTCGGCTTCGGGCAGCGCGCGCTCGTTGTTGCACCTCCCAAGGCCGGCAAAACCACCATTTTACGCCAGGTCGCTTCGTCCATTCTCACCAATTACCCCGAAGCCAGCCTGTTCCTCTGCCTCGTGGATGAACGGCCGGAAGAAGTCACCGAATGGCGTATGGAGGTACAGGGACCGAACGTCAAACTCTATGCATCAAGCTTCGACCAACGATTGACCCGGCATGGGCGGATCGTCGAGCAGGCCCTGAACGATGCTAAACGGCTGGTCGAACAGGGCAAGGATGTCGTGATCCTGCTTGATTCATTGACGCGGCTGGCCCGCGCACACAATTTGAGCAGCGAGATGTGGGATGGGCCGCGTTCCGGGCGCGGCGGCTACGGCAGTCGCACGCTCTCCGGTGGCATCGATGTGCGCGCGCTCGAAGTTGGCAGGCGCGTCTTCGGTGCCGCTCGCACACTTGAGGAGGGTGGAAGTCTGACCATCGTCGCCAGTTGCCTCGTGGAAACCGGCAGTCGTCTCGATGAGGTGGTCTACGAAGAGTTCAAGGGAACAGGCAACCTGGAGATTCGCCTCTCGCGCGAGCTGGCGGACCGCCGTATCTTCCCTGCCGTCGATATCGCCGCCTCCAGTACGCGCCAGGAGGAGCGCCTGCTTTCGCCATCAGAACTGCGCGCCTCGGCCATCTTGCGCCGCAGGATGGCCGATTTGCCACACCGCGAGATGACAGAGCAGGTGATCCGGCTGTTTGAAAAGACGAGTTCGAATGCCAGGTTGGTCGAGGCTGTAGTAGCACAGGGATAAAAGGAAAGAGAGACGCACCGTAGCGCATCTCTCTTTCCTTTTATCATTGCAGGACCATGGCGAGGACAAGCCGCTGTCCCTACAGCTACGCCGCCTTCTCCTGGAAGCGGAAGAAGCGCATGGCGATCAGGAAACAGATGATGCCATAGGCCAGCAGACCCAGCATATCGGGCGCTACCTGCGCGAAATCTTTACCCAGGATCATGACGCCGTTCAGACCCTCCATCGCCCAGGCCGTCACGCCCAGTTTGGCGAACTGCTGCATCCACGATGGCTCCAGGAAGAGCGGCCACCAGGCCCCGCCGATAGCCGAGGTGATCAACACCACCAGCGTGACAATCGGGTTAAGCTGTCGCCGCGTCTTGACCACCGAGACCAGCAGGATACCCAGGCCGGTGGTAGCGAAGCTGGTGCAGATCAGCAGCAGGATGACCGCCGGCCAGGAGCCGACATCCAGGTGGAAGGCGAAGTAGCCGACGGCAAAGAGAACAGCCAGCTGCGCCAGTGTGAGCAGGAACTGCGCCAGTAGCTTGCCGCCCAGCAGCGCGTACTTCTGCACGGGCGCGATCAGCAGGCGGCGGAATGTGCCATCCTCTTTTTCTTGCAGGATGGTTCCGGCGGCAGCATTGATGCCGAAGAGCGCGAAGAAGACCGCATAGCCAGGCACAAGCTGATCGAAACTATTGATCTTCACAGCTTTGCCCGCCGTTAGCGCCTGCACTGCGGCTTGCCCGCCGGTTACGCTGACCTGTCCTACATTGCTTGCTATCGCCTGCGGATTGATCGTAGTCGGCGCGCAGTGATTCCCTGGCTGGTTGCACACACTGTAGACCTGCCCCACTGCCGAACTGCCCGCCAGTTCCGAGGTCAACACGTTGGTCACGATGTTCTGCACAATGGTGGCCCGCGGATCGTTATTGCTCGGCAGCGAATAGAACTGGACGAGATTTTTAGGTGTTGTTCCGTTCTGAGATGCCGCGTTGACCTTATCAGTTGTGCCAGCCGGAATGATTACACCGGCATTCACATTGCTGTTGTTGGCTACCTGGTCCGTGACCTGTCCAGGACTGTTGTACTGATTGACGGTAATCTGCAATTGATTGCTGTTGATCTTGAGTGCGTTGATGATAGACGTACCAACGTAGCCGTTGTCCTGATTGCTCACCGCAACGGTGATACTGATCTGGCTAGAGCTGCTGCCGAAAATGTTGCCGAAAGCCAGGCCTATGACTGCGATCAGCACCAGTGGCACAGCAAGCAACAGAATAAACGAATTTCTATCTTTAAGAGTCTCCAAGAGGTCTTTTTTGGCGATATACCAGGCGGTCTTCATTGTCATTCTCTCCCTTATATCCTATTAGTCGCGTAACGTCTTGCCTGTTAATTGAATGAACAGTTCCTGTAAGCCATGGGGGCGCTGGACTTCACGTGTATGGTCGCGCAATGCCAGCAATTCCTCGAGCGTGCCCATGGCGATGATGCGTCCCTCGTCCATGATGGCGATGTGATTGCAGAGGCGCTCAGCCTCTTCCATATAGTGCGTCGTGTAAAGGATGGTTGTGCCCTGGTCGCGCAGCTTTTCGATGGTGTCAAAGATGTTCTCGCGTGACTGCGGGTCTACACCGACGGTTGGCTCGTCCATGAGTAACAGGTTGGGCCGGTGTAGCATAGCAATCGCCATATTGATGCGCCGCTGCATGCCGCCGGAGAAGTTCTTGATCGGCTCGTTGCGGCGCTCGTAAAGACCGACGAAGTGCAGCACATCCGCGGCGCGTTCGCGCCGCTCCTTGCGGGACAGGCCATAAATTTCGCCGAAAAACTCCAGGTTCTCCATCGAGGTCAGGTCTTTATAGAGGGCGATCTCCTGCGGTACCACGCCAATAATACGTTTTACCTTCATGGGCTCCTTCCTGATTGAAAGGCTATCGATAATTGTATCGCCGGAGGTCGGCTCGATGTAGCCACACATCATATTAATGGTGGTGCTTTTGCCCGCGCCATTGGGGCCAAGCAATCCAAAGATTTCACCCCTACCAATGGTGAACGAAACGCCTTTTACTGCTTCGATCTTGCCGAACGTCTTAACCAGATTGAGTACCTGTACATCAACCGGACGACCATCCTTCGGCAGGTGGATCGGCCCGGTTGTAGTCGTGAATGAGGTCATTTCTTCCATAATGAAACTCCTGAGTAACTTTAATGACAGCGATAAGAGTTGTGATCAATAAAGCTTTGATATCGAGGCGGCCATGCTTATTTATCCGGCATAGCTCGCCGTCTGATGATAAGTTCTCTATGTCCACTGAACATAGTATACGTGTATTCTACACAAGGGGGGAGTACGAAAAGGCATGTTCCGGCGATATGACGAAAGTCATATCTGCATTATCGGCAACATTACCTAAGTTATTCGCAGAGTCTTGCAGCTCCATTCGTAAATTTCCCATATAGCGCGAGGCATAAATATTCTGACCAAATGCGACTCCCTGACTCAACAAGTGCATGCCAGCCGCTTTTCTATCGCCCAGAGAAAGGTATGATATACTAGAGTCATAGAGGTTCATTGATATTCATAGAGACGGGAGAGCAAGCCATGCGCTGCCCATATTGTGGAGGCTTCAATAAAGATCAAGCTCCATTCTGTGTCTACTGCGGTCGCGATTTGCCAAGCGAGTCTTACAATCAACCTGCTTCGCGCGCGCAATCGCGCCAGGCTCCTCAACCGCAGGCACGTCCTGCTGCCGCACCGCAACCACCCTACCAGCAGCCACGCCAGGTTCCTGGCCCTCCCGGGCGCCGTCCTGCCGCCGCGTCCTCAACAGCCGCAAGGCAACCCGCACCGGTTGTTCCGCAGGCGCCGCCCCCACCACCAGCGCCTGAACCCCCCGCTCCATTTCCGCCGCGCACTGTAGCCGAACTCAAAGCGCTCGAGCCGGGCGCGCTTCCTTACAACGTTGTGGATAGCGCGATTGGTGATGGAGGGAAGAAAATCGTGCGTATCACCTACGCGAGAGCTGTTCCCTGGCAACAGGCGGCTACATTGCTCAAAGCGTTCAAGGAGCAGCAGGAAGAAAGATTCAACAGCATCATCATCCAGGGAGTAACCGGGCAGGATACCACCATCTATTCGTTTACGCAGGGCCAGCTGACCTTCGACCGCAACGTGCGCCTGGGCAGTATGACCACGAACCGCTACCTGATTGAAACCGGCAACGGCTATGAAAGTGACTCTGTGCGTATCGTGTTGAACGAGTAGTCAGGATATTCCATGCAGGCAGTAGAACTTATCCGCAAAAAACGCGATGGACACGAGCTCAGCACAGCAGAAATATCCTGGCTGGTTGAGCAATATACACGCGATCAGATTCCCGATTACCAGATGTCGGCCTGGTTGATGGCTGTGTACTGGCGCGGGATGAACGCCCGTGAAACCAGCGATCTCACGCTGGCAATGGCGCGTTCGGGCGAAGAGCTACACATACGCGATACCATCGCTCCGGTGGTAGACAAACACAGCACCGGCGGCGTCGGGGACAAAGTGACGCTGGCCGTCGCGCCGCTGGTAGCCGCGTGTGGTGTCGCCGTCGGCAAAATGACGGGGCGTGGCCTTGGTCACACCGGTGGCACCGTCGATAAGTTAGAATCGGTCAGCGGCTTCCGTTCTGCCCTCTCGCGTGCCGAGTTTATGCGTATCCTCACGCAACATCATATCGTCCTGGCCGGGCAGTCAAGCGACCTGGCGCCCGCCGACGGCAAGATGTACGCGCTGCGCGACGTAACGGGGACGATAGAAAGCATTCCCTTGATAGCTGCCAGTATCATGAGTAAGAAGCTGGCGATTGGAGCCTCGCACCTGCTGCTGGATGTGAAAGTCGGCTCCGGGGCCTTTATGAAGCATGTTGAGCAGGCGCGCGAACTGGCACAGACCATGGTCGATATTGGGCGTTTAGCGGGCCTGCATACGGTTGCCGCTATTACCTCGATGGAGCAGCCTCTTGGTCGCGCTATCGGCAACGCCCTGGAAATGGCCGAGGCGATTGCAATTTTGCATGGCAATGGGCCGGGGGACGTTTCAGAACTCTGCTATCACGAAGCGGCAGAATTATTGGTGATGACGGGTGCGGCGAAAAGTATGGCCGAGGCGGAACAGCGCGTTGAACAGGCAATTCGCTCAGGCGCGGCGGTGGCAAAACTGGCGGAAGTGATCGCCGCCCAGGACGGCGATGCGCGCCAGATCGAACATCCCGAATTGCTCCTAAAGGCTCCGGTACGCTCAATGCTCATGTCGCCGCGTAGTGCTTATATCGCCGGCATCGAGGCCGAACGCATGGGCCTGGCCAGCATGCAACTGGGGGCAGGACGATTCAAGAAAGGCGAGCAGATTGACCATCGCACGGGCCTCGTCTTACAGGCCAGGATGGGCGATTATCGCCATGCTGGCGACCCGCTGGTGGAGATTCACGCGCGCACCGCATCCGAGGCGAACTCTATTCAAGACATGCTACTGAGTTGTTATACATGGAGCGATGCGCCGGTAAGTGTGGGGCCGCTGATTTATGAGACGATACGGCCATAGATAGGGAAAAAGAGAAGCCTGTTCCGGCTAACTCGCATACCGGCTTCTCTCCTCATGTAAGTGCTTTTTCTTGTCTTTGGTTAGCGCTAAAAGCAGTTGCTCGACCTCTTGAGCAGTTTGCGCAATGCTGATCTTGATGGTCAACTGGCGCAACACCTGCGGGTCTTTCATATATCTTGTCTGTTTCTTTGCCAGTGAAGCAAGTTCCGGAAATTTTGCCTGGACAATATCGGCAAGCATCCCGCGTAGGGCACGGAGTTCACCTTCCTGCCGACCTTTTTCCAATCCCTGCTGGAGACCTTTCTGTACCATTTCCTGATATGCCCATGATTCCTCAAAAATGTCCATGACAAATTTACTCCTTAGCCATTCATAATCGCCTGGGTCCGATTCCTCATCTCAGTAACCAATTCTTTTTCAAAGTGCGCGCCCGGAAGTAATAACGACACCAGGTGCTGCGGATTAGCTCCCACCAGCATTTTCATCAGGCCGTCCCATATCTTAGCCACGTTACAATCCTCAAATATTTGTATTTGATCTAAGTGTAACATAGCTGAGGCGGCTTGTCGAGTCTTTTTAACAGGTGCATCCCCCAGAAGTGGTCGGGGCAGGTAGGGATTCTTCGCTGCACTCAGAATGACAGGCCTGTCATTCTGAGTGCAGCGAAGAATCCCTACCTGCCTTATCGATTAGCATCAGTATTTCGCATTACTATTGATTTATCGTCAACTCCAAAAAATCAGCCGTCGGTCGAGTGGTAGTATTGGCGCCGCGCTCAAGGTAGACGTGCCCCATGCCGTCGCATGCCGCGGCTCCCAGCAGCGAACCTCCGGATGGTAAAGGTGGTAGTGCTTGCCATTGTAGCGTGTGCAAATCGAATCGCCAGGCGCTGCCCAGGGATGTATTGTGCATGTAATCATAACCGCCGATGATGACGATATGCCCCTGCCCATCCAGGCAACTGGCGACCCCGCTCAGAGGCAGTGGAGCGGTAGCCTGCTCAAGCGTCCAGGCGTTTTGTTGAATATCGTAGCGATACACTTGCTGCGTCGGCAGGTGCTGGCCTGCATCCCTTGATCCTCCCAGCATCAGGATGCCACTCTGCCCACCAGGTGCCAGCACAACGTAGCCCAATCCCAGCGGTAAGGGTGCCAGCGCGTGCCATTGCCGGGTGACAATATCGTAACGATACCAGCCGCGACCGGCCACCGTGTGAGGATTGCCCGGTATCATAAAGCCCTGGGTAATGTACAGGTGCCCCTGCTGATCGGCCAGCATCGCTCCACCGAAGCCGAGCGAGATACTGGCAGGCGGCACGATTTTGCGCAGCGTCCCGTCTTCGGGGCGATACATATAGAGCAGCGAGGTCACTCGATAGGTATCCGGCGAATAGCCGGCCGTAAAAAAGAGATCATTGTGTTCATCCAGGGCGGCAGCATTGTTGCCCATGCCGGGGAAGCCCTTACTTTCCACCGTTTCCCAGTGCGCTGCGGCAATATCGTAACGGAAAAGTTCCCGGCTATAAGCTGGTTTTAGCTCAAATCCACGGTAGCCGCCGCTCACATAAATGTATGCGCGCCCCCCTACCTGCACGTATGTAGCGGTATTATCGGCTTCTGGCGAGGGTAAAGATGGCAATACCTGCCACGTACTCGCGCCTGGTTGTGACGGCCTTTGGGTTTGCGCGGGAGGAGTAGCGCTGTTCAGGCCACCAGAATGGCGTGGAGAAAATCGATTATAGGCAAAGAGCGATGTCATCAGGAGAGCAAGCAGCAAAGCGAGCAGAAAACATACGCGTACAATGCGGGGAATTTCAGGCTTTCTAGCAATGTATTGTCGGCTATTGGCCTGATCGGTGAAAATATTGGCCTGCTGAGCCTCTGTTGGCGCATCGTGGTCGCCGGGATGTGGCGGTTTATTAGCGATCAGTTTTCTCATCGATGCTGTTACTCGTTCCTGCAAAGCGGCATCGATAGAAACAAGCTGGAGACTCAGCGCTTCTTGCTCCAACTCTTCGCGGTCTCCCTTATCAAGGACTTTGTGCCTGCGCTTATGCCACGCTGTGTCGTTTTGAGGAACACGCGCTGCTTCAACCGGCAATTCTGCCTGTATATCTCCGCCCTGAATTGCGCCTGGTGCCTGCTCACCAGCATTCTCGCTTGAAGCAGGCAGTTCTCGTCGTTGTGCCTGTTGCGAACATAAACGTAGCTCTTCATGAGTGCGCACCCGCTTCAATGCTACATAAAGGGTATGAGCCGTCTGGAAGCGATACGCCGGCTCCGGGCGAATAGCGACGGCGACAAGCCCGCACAGTGCAGGCGATAGAGCCGGGTTGAGTTGCTGGAGAGGTTCAAATTTATCCCTATTTGCTCCTTTTCTGGCCGGCCGGTGGCCGCACAGCATCTCATACAGGATGATTCCCAGGCTGAACAGATCGGAGCGCGCATCGGTTTGCCCGCTGCCTTCAAATTGTTCAGGCGAGGCATAGCCGGGCGAACCAAAATCCGTCGTATCATTCATCTGGCCCTCTTTGAAATAGCGCGCGATGCCAAAATCCACCAGCACCAGTCGTCCCTCCGGCGTGATGATAATGTTCGATGGCTTGAGGTCGCGAAAGATGACCGGGGGCACCTGCCTGTGCAGGTAATCCAGCACGTCGCAGAGCTGCATGGTGTAGTTGATCGCTTCGAGCGGGGGAAGCGGCGCGTGCTGCCGCATGTAGGCGGCAAGCGTTGGTCCTGGCACATACTCCATTACCAGGTACCAGTAACCATCTTCAAAAAAGTAGTCATAGAGCTTAGGAATGGCCGGATGATGCAGGCGGGCCAGCAATAATGCCTCGCGCAAAAATCTGTCGGTATGTGTGCCCCCACTGAGCGGAAAATCATTGAAGGCGCTTTGATATGAACCCTGGGATGGCGCTCCTTCAGTGTGAAGGAGACGGTCTAACTCCCCGGCTACGCTTTGCGGAAGTGGCGCATCCGCGCGTGCCTGCTTCAAGGCTACCGGTACGTCGAGTTCCGCGTGCGTGGCGAGCAATACCTTACCCATGCCACCATGTCCCAGCACCCTTTCAACCGCGTATATGCCATTTTGCAGGTAGCGGCCAACCAGTGCCGTTTGCTGCGCCGCTTTTTGCTTGCCCTGTTGCGTTCCCGACATGTGCTCCTTCCCTTCCCACGTAACCCTTTATTGTTCATGTTAATGAAAGCGCATGTTTTGTCAACAAGGAAGCGGCGTTTATTAGCGATGATACAGTTGAACGTTCAACTTCATCGCGCAAGCTCGGCCATCATGCCGAACAGGCTCATGGAGTCGGCTGGCGCAGACGTGTCACCCAATTCTCGATAGATGGAGGCCACGTTCACGGCGATGCGCTCGCCATCAGTCCATGTGGCGTAACGATCCAGCGGTATATCCCTGGCGGTCTCCAGGATGGGCATTCCGGCCTCGTAGCGTTTGCGCGCCTCGGCGTAGATATATTCGAAGTAGCCCTTTAACTCCTGGACTCCCTTTTTATCGGTAATCGGGCCATGGCCAGGCACAATCGTCTCCACATCCATTTGCAAGATGCGGTCGCATGCCCGCAGCCAGTTGCCGGTTGGCCCGGCCCAGATAATGGGATGACCGCCGATAAACAGGATATCGCCGGTAAATATGACGCGATCGCTCGGGATATAGACCATTGTATCGCCGCGTGTATGCGCCGGGCCTACCTCGATGAGCTGCACAGCTTTGTCTCCAACTGCCAGGCTGTATTCGCCCTCGAAAGTGGTCTTTGGCGGTGTAACAACAATATTGTCGAACTCGAAAGGGCTGAAGATACGGCTCATGTACTCGCCGGTCGGCCCAAGTTGTGCCCCCTGCTTAACGACCATAGCAAGCAATTGTGGTTTGACGCCCTCAATCATCTCTTCCGCGGTGCGCGCCGACGCGATGATCTGAGCATCGGCCACCAGCTGATTGCCAAAACAGTGATCGCCATTGGCGTGCGTATTCACCACTATGTCGATATGGGCAGCCGCGGGAATCGACCTGCGCATGGTATCCAGCATCTGCTGCGTCAATTTCAGGTCGAAGAGCGTATCGATCAACAGGGAAGTCTCGCCATCCACGAGGATGCCGGCGTTACTCCATCCCCAGGTGCCATCGGGCTGCAGGTAGGCGTAAACAGAGTTGCCGAGATCGTGCAAGCCTTTCGTATACGACCACTTGCCCATATGCAGTTACCACCTTTCCCAATGCACTATTGACTCCAGTGGCACGCGAGGCGCGGGCTTGAAATCGGTTCCGATAGTATGGGCCACCGGAATAAGTGCGGCCTGCATGACGCGCTCATAGGGAATGCCCAGGACCTGTGCTGCTTCCTGTTCGTAGAACAGGTGAATAGTAGTCCAGCACGTCCCCAGTCCGCGAGCGCGAGCGGCCAGCATAAAACTCCATACAGCGGGCAAAATTGATCCCCATGTACTCGCCTGTGCGGTCACATTCAGGCCATCAGTACGCCCCCAGATACACGGCACCACCAGCACAGGGACTTCATGCATATGATCGGCCAGGTACTGTGAAGAGTCTCGAACGCGCATCAGCGTCTTCGCCTGCTCGCGCGTCAGCCGCTGATCTGCGCGCATCGGATTGCCCGCTGCTATACGCTCAAGATAGGTAGCCCATCCTTTGCGGTAGATGGCGCCCAATGCCTCGCGTTGCTGGGCATCGGTCACGACCACAAAGTGCCAGCCCTGGCTATTGCTGCCGGTAGGAGCCTGGGTTGCCAGTTCAAGGCATTCCCTTATCAGTTCCGGCTCGACCGGACGCGAGAAATCCAGGCGCTTGCGTACCGAGCGGGTTGTTGACAGCAGTTCGTCCGGTGAAAGGTTCAGTATAGACATGTATGCTTTTCTCCTTCGCTTAAAAATGCTTTCCTACGGGATTATGGTGTATTGTAGCACTTCTGGGTTCCCCGAAGGGCCGAACTTTTTACTCCGCTATCTTGTATCCTTTAGAGAGAGAAATCAGAAATCCGTTTCTCTCTGGTGATTCTCCAGTGGGCGGCCAGGGATTCTTCGCTGCGCTCAGAATGACAGGCCTGCGTGCAGGCCTGTCATTCTGAGCGCAGCGAAGAATCCCTGACGCTAAGATCGCCCAGCCGTCCTGGCTTCTGTCAACTGGCCCGCTTCTAGGGAATCACCAGTCACATCTATACGGATTTTGGAGAGGTTATGCCGACCGATGAAGAACTCGTTCGTGCGTGGCAGCGCGGAGATGTAGAGGCGCTGGAAACCCTTGTCCGGCGTTACCATGCCCCGCTGGTGGCTCACCTCTACCGTGTGCTGGGGGATACGCACCTGGCAGAAGACCTGGCACAGGAAACATTCCTGCGCCTGGTGCGCGACGTGCAGACTTACCGGTATCCGCGCCCATTTCGTCCCTGGTTTTATGCCATCGCGCATCACCTGGTCAGCAATCATTACGCCAGCGCCTATGCGCGTCGTGTTGAATTGCGCACCGAACTTCCTGAGGCAATTGCCCAGGACCCAGACCCGGCGGAATGGTTCGATCATTGGGAGAGGCACGACGATCTGAAGCAGGCCCTGGCGCATCTAAGCCAGGAGCAGCGCGAGGTGCTGAGTTTGCGGTTTGGTCAGGAGTTGAGCATTCAGGAAACAGCCGTCATTCTCTCTATTCCACCCGGCACCGTCAAAAGCCGCACTTTCACAGCCCTGCGCCTGCTGCGTGCATACCTTGAGGAGCAGGCAAAGCGGAGCGCGAACAGGCAAGGAGGAATATAACATGGATAGTTTCAATCCCCAGCGGGAAGTCGGGAAAGGGTCCAGGTCCCGCCGCTTCTCCGTGAGGGAGGGTATAGCGGCCAAACTTGAAAATGTCAAGAGCAAATGCAATAAGCAGCCATTCAATCCCATGCCAGATTCATCCTGGCAGCAAGAGCATTTGCCCCCAGACCTGCAGGCTATCGCGCGCGCCTATGCCAATCAGCCGGTTCCGCGTCCATCACCCGGTTCGCACGCGAGCATGATGCAGCGTTTACTTGCAGAGGCGACATATACCAACCAGCATAAAGAGCCGGTGAGCTTCTGGCAGACGCTAGCCGTGGCACGTTGGCGCGCCTACCTGCTTGGCCCCTGGTTCTGGATTATTGGCATACCGGTGCTGCTGGTCGGCGGGCTGCTGGCCCCCAACGGGTTCGCGGGCAACCCGGGCGCGTGGTTGATCCTGCTGCTTCCACTCACTACCGTGTTCAGCCTGGCGTATGCTTTACGCACATCTTCCGCTGGATTGCGCGCGGTTGAGGCAAGCTGCCCGGTCAACTTTGTACAAACAACCATCGGCCTGGCGCTGGCGATTCTGGCTTTCGATATCCTGCTCGGCCTCGTCACGACCCTTTTCGCCACTCTGGTACATTTCGCACCTTTCTGGAATTTATTGCTCGCGTGGCTGGCTCCAGTACTATTGCTTACTGCCATCTCGCTTCCGCTCGCGCTCTTGCGTGGCTTAGGCCTGGCTATGCTGGTTGGAGGACTGCCCTGGCTGTTCCTGGGATTCAGCGCTCTGACGGCGCAAAATGCGAGCAACTGGGCAGCCTGGTTTTTTGCTCTGCCCCAGGATACTCTGGCGCTGCTGTCCCACCTGGTTGTGATTGCGTTCAGCCTGGTGTTTCTGACCATGCTCTTGTTCAGCGCGCCACGATGGCAGCGCTTCTGCACTTTTTAATTGATGAAAGGATTTCTCAATGCGCAGCTTCTGGACCGTTATGAAACTCGAACTCTACCTCTTCTGGCGCAGCTGGACGACCTGGTTGATCGCCCTGGCAATAATTCTTATCGGCGTGCTGGCCGCCGACAATAACCGCAACCAGCCCTGGGGAATCTGGGGACAGATCGTTACTGTTGGGATGTTTCTCGCGCTCATCCTGACCTTCAGCACCGGCAATCAGATAAACCGCGACCGCGAGCGACGGCTGGACGGCGTGATATTCAGCACGCCGGTTATGACCACAATCTACGTTCTGGCAAAATACAGCGCGGCGCTGCTCTCGCTACTCGCACTCACCGGCCTCAGCCTGCTGGCCGCTATGCTCACCGATCAGTTTTATAACGTGCCGCGGCAGGTACTCTTTCTTTCTCCGGTCGTGTATCCATCGCTTGGCGTCCAGGTATACCTGCTTGGCTGGGTCTGGGTCATGCTGGTTCCGGTGATCTTCGGGGCAGCATTTATTTTCGCGACCATCACGCTGACTCGTGGCAACCGCGTGGCTGCGTACATTGTCACGCTCCTGACCTGGCTCATCCCTGTTTTCACAGCTTCTCTTAATCCCGCGGTATTCTTCGATATCAGCGCCACAAGCTTTTTATATAGCTCAAGTCCGGCCGTAGACTTCTGGATTCAGCATTATCCAGGAGGAAGCCCCGCTCCCATTCCGCTGCCCCAGTTTATCCAGAAGATCATGCCCCTGGCGCGTACCGAAGTGCCGCCGGCAGCCCTGCTGGATAACCTGCTGTGGAATCGCCTGTTCTTCCTGGGGCTGGCAGCTGTCCTGCTCTACATCACCATGCTGGGCGTCCAACGCTCGCGTCGCAATGCATAACGAAAGGGAGGAAATACGCTATGTCGCATCTTTTTATCGACACAGTCAGCAAATGCTACGAACGCAAACACTGGGCCCTGCGCGATGTCTCCCTGCGTATGGAGGCCGGGGTTCTGGGCCTGGTTGGGCCAAATGGCGCAGGCAAAACAACGCTGCTCAAAATGCTGGCCACGCTGCTGCTGCCTACTCAGGGCCATATTACCTGGGATGGCCAGGATATTGTGCGCCATCTCGAGCAACTTCGCCGCGTTCTGGGCTATGTTCCTCAGGATTTTGGAGTATATCCTCAACTGACCGCACGCGCGTTCTTGCGCTATATCGGTGAGCTGAAAGGTCTGCGTGGCTCGCACCTGCAACGGCGCGTTGAGGCAGTTCTGGCGACAGTTCATCTAGAAACAGACGCGGACCGGCGGCTAAAGACATTCTCCGGTGGCATGGTACGCCGCGTCGGCATTGCCCAGGCTCTGCTCAATGAACCACGCCTGCTCATCCTCGACGAGCCAACATCTGGACTTGATCCAGCCGAGCGCGTCAGTTTTCGCGAAACGCTCGCCTCATTGGAGGGAGAACGCACAGTCATCTTCTCGACTCATATCATAAGCGACATCGAGGCCACCGCGACCCGGCTTGCCCTGCTCAACCGCGGGCGCCTGATCTGGACGGGGACGCCTGAAGCGTTGCTCACCGATGCCGCCGGAGCCACCTGGGCATTAACCGTTTCTCAGGCCGAATTCAATGCCTTGCGCGCTCAATATCGTGTAAGCAGCGCAATTCCGCGCAACGGCAACATCGAGATGCGCGTGGTGGCACCCGGCAGGCCACATCCTAAGGCCAGTCCAACAGAGCCTACACTGGAAGAGGCGTACCTGTTTTTTCAAGAGATGGAAGGGCAGACAACACTGGCGTTCAGTTAGTCAGGCTTCTCGCCAATCGTGATATAGACTTCCCAGCGACGGCTGCGCACGCGCTCCGAGCGGCGGCGTAGCCCGTTCTGCTCGAGTGGGATATGCTGGCCGAACCAGGCGTCCTCAAGCACATCGGTGGTATAGCCTGTATCATGGTTGGTAAACATGGTGCCATATTCGGAATTGCCGGCGCTGGAACTGCGCTGCACTTCTTCGTCCAGATTGCGACGTTTGCGCGGGCCAAAGACTGCTGCCGGGCCGTAGACAAGCATTTGTAGCAGGACAAGCAGTGGTTGAAAAAAGCCTACCGGCAGGAGATTGGCGCCCTCCACCACGATCAGGCGCCCGCCCGGGCGCAGCACGCGCTCCACTTCGGCAATCGTATCGGGATCATAGATATATTCCGAGGGGAACGTGCTGATCACGGTATCGAAAGATTCATCGGAGAAAGGCAGATGTCGGGCCGAGCCATGAATAATCCAGGCTTTTTCTCCCGGCGCCCGCCGCTGCATCGTTTGCCGTGCCGCCTTGACCATGGGCAGCGATTGCTCGACGGCCTGGCAATGATAGCCGGCAAGAGTCATATCCGCGAGCAGGTCTCCCAAACCACAGCCCAACTCCAGCACATCATGACCATGTATGCGCGGCAGCACCAGGCGCTGCCAGACGCGCCATTGACCGGCAAATGGGACGGTACTGGCAAAACGATACAGGTATTTGTTTTTGTACAGTGTCTCGAAGAGTATTTTTCGCAGGCGAGGCGTCATTGCTTGCCTACCTCCTGGAACACGTCCAGTAGCTCGCTCAAATGCTCGATCACCAGGTCGGGTTTAATTTCGCCGCTGAAGAATTGGTCGAGGGAATCGCGGCTTTTTAACTGTGCCAGCATGTAGTCATCGTCGGTGACATGCATTCCTGATGGCCTTGTGCCTGCTACAGCCCCTCCCATCTGCGTTCCCGGTTCTGGCGGAGCCGGATTGAGAGTCTGAGCGTCGCTAGATGGATATGATGGAGCTTGCATGTGTGCTTTGACCCGGCTATACAGTATCCGTTTGGGTTTCCAGATGGCGAACATTCCCAGGCTCAACGCGCCAACGATATCGGCGCGCAGGGAGTCGCCCACCATGGCTGCCTCCCGCGGCGGAATACGGAGGGCGTTTAAGGCATGGAAGAAGATGGCAGGATTGGGTTTGCGAACGCCAAGATCGGCCGAAATTGCCACAGCTCGCGGATCGAAATACTTGAAGAGGCCTAGCGATTGCACGTCTTCATGAAATGGCCGGCCACCCCACAGGCGGTTGCTGGCGACACCAAGCGCGAAGCCCCGCTGCTGCAAGGTTTCAAGGGTCGAGTGCGTGTCCTGGAAAAGCGGGCGGGATTCTGGAATGCGGACGCGCAGGGCTTCAAAAATAGCCTCACCAAGTGCCTCGTTAGGGGCATGGATGCCCCAGGCACGCAGCGTCTGAAGAACGACTTGCGGGCCATTGGCCTCAAGCCCCGGGTTGCTTTGAATGACGGCACGTACCTGTTCATTGAATGCCTCGCGCAGGCGCTGCCCCAGGGCCAGGTCATCAAGCGCCGGCAGGTATGCCGGCTCGACATGCTCGCGCAGTATCGCAACGGCACGCTGATTGGCCCTCATTTCCAGAAGCTCCCAGGTGCGCGCGTCTCCACGAAACCAGAGCGTATCTCCAAAGTCGAACAAAATACAGCGAATGGTGCGTCCGGCGAGAGCTTGAACAGGTCTTTCAGGCAAATGCCCTCTCCTCTTCATAGTCTACATTTCACGCTCAACACGAGGTATGGAACCTGGGATCAGGGCCGATAATGAATTTTTATTAGCACAGTCGGGAAGTTCCCCCTGGTCGTGCCATTCTGAGCGCAGCGAAGAATCTGCGTCCAGGCCCATCGGGATTCTTCGCTGCGCTCAGAATGGCACGACCAGAACCACTCAGAATGACACGACTAGAACCGCTCAGAATGGCACGACTAGAACCACTCGGATAACCGGTTTTGATCGTGAAATTTCATCACCAGCGGCGGATGCGATGATGGTTTTTCACAAACTACTCCGGCAAAGGACGCGGGGCCGATCAATCGGCGGTGGGCGCGATGAATCGGCCCCTACGGCGCGGGGCCGATTCATCAGGCTGGTTGCCGGAGTAAGTTGTCAAAACTCATGATCGGCCCAACTCCAGGTTCTATACCATACGTTGCTTTGAAGGATTAGCGCGAGCTGGCCTCTTCCTGAGAAAGCACCTCGTCTACGAGTCCGTACTCTACTGCCTGCTGAGCGGTGAGGAAGTAGTTACGGTCGGCATCCTGCTGGATACGCTCCATGGTCTGGCCGGTGTGACGGGCCAGGATGTCGTAAATGCTGCGGCGCAGGCGCAGGATTTCGCGAGCGGTGATCTCGATATCGGCGGCCTGACCTTCCGCGCCACCAAGCGGCTGGTGGATCAGCACAGTCGAATTGGGCAGACAGAAACGCTTACCGGCGGCACCGGCGGCCAGCAGAACGGCTCCCATACTCATGGCCATACCAACACATACCGTCGATACATCCGGCTTTAACCATTGCATCGTATCATAAATGGCAAGGCCGGCGTAGATTACGCCACCGGGCGAGTTGATGTACAGGTTGATATCCTTGGTGGCATCCTCGCTCTGCAGGAACAACAACTGCGCGACGGTTAAGTTGGCGACGTTATCATCAATAGGCGTTCCGATGAAGATGATGCGCTCCTTCAGCAGGCGCGAATAGATGTCCATGCCGCGCTCACCACGAGGGGTGGATTCAATCACGTTCGGGATCACAATTCCTCGTGGCTCCAAAATTTCACGAGTTTCTTTGACCCATTTGGGATCTCTTGGGTTAAAAACAGCACCCATTTTAGCTCCTTTTTATCTCTACAGGGAATGGACGATGGTCCTTCCTTGCTGCCCTGATTGAGATATGTTGCTTACAGCTAACTATAGTAAAAACAGTATCTCATGTGCAGAGGAACCCTACATTGTAGGGCCATGTACCGTTATGATAGCACCTACAACGAGCAAACGCAAGAAATATACCTGTGATTTGGCACTCGCAAGGAAAGTCTGCTAACCCCAGAATCGGCGGGTGACCACAAGGGCTTACACGGGTAGGTTTTTTGCTGCATCTCCAGGGCATGTCATTCTGAGCGCAGCGAAGAATCTCTGCCGGTACGCGGATTCTTCGCTGCGCTCAGAATGACATGCCTGCGGGTCAATGATACGCTTCTGGATTATATTCCCTGACCTCTGGAGGGAGAACATCCAGAATGACAGGTCTGCGGGTCAATGATACGCTTCTGGGGTGCTGCCAGGCAAAAATCCTCCCTGTCAAGACCTTCATGTAGTACACCACCCATCATGAAAACGACAGTTTCAGAAGAGGACCACAGGAGGTCGCTCCTACTCCCTGCGAGGATTGCGCAGCCGATAATCGTATGCCCCATCAAAAGTGACGGTTGTTACCAGGCTGGTATCCATCATACGCGAACGGATGCGCTCATCGATGCCTTGCAGGCCAGCGTTGTTGGTCGTGATGACGGTCGGGAAGCGCGAGTTGTAGCGGTAGTTGAACAACTGGAAGAGCTTCTCGTTGGCCCAGGGCGAGCTTTGCTGCGCTCCCAGATCATCGAGGACGAGCAATTCCGCTTCGCGCATCTTAGAAAAGAGATGGTCATAGACCTCGGTTGCGTTGGGCATATAGGTCGTGCGCAGGTGATCGAGCAGGTCGCTGACCGTCTTGAAGAGAACGACCGCGCCATCCTCGAGACTTTGATTGGCGATGGCAGCCGCCAGGTGCGTCTTGCCACAACCTACCTTGCCGATCAACACCAGCCAGCCGTCGGGATTGCGCGCGTATTCCAGCGCGATTTGATAGGCCACCTGCACTGAACGCGAAACGTTGGGCCGGAAGTTCTGGAAAGTCTTATCGCGCAGATCGCCAAGATTGGATATATCTTGCAACTGGCGTCGCCGCTTCTCTTTGCGTTCGATCTCCTTGCACTTACAGGCAATGGGTTTGCCGAAATTGGGGTGCCCATAAGGAACATCGGCCCGCAAATATCCCGCGCCCTTGCAGACCGGGCATACTCCCCCTCCCGGCGTGTAGGGCGCGGGAATAAGTGGAGTTGCCGGCTCCGGTAAGGCCCCTTGATGCGCAGGTTGGGACACGCGGGAGCCATCCGCCGAGATATGCTGGCTCAAACGCGCGAGACGTTGCTGATTCAGCGGCTGCGTAAAACGGTGCGAACGCCGCGGTTCTTCCGCGAACGAGGGCGACGCGGGAACATTTCCCATCTGCATTTGAACTTCGCGCAGGTCGCGCGTGGTATATTGCGAGCGCTGCACCGGCAAGGGTGGCTCCGCATCAGGCAGCGAACGCAACTCTCGCGTTACGAGTTGACGGGCGCCCTCTGGAAAGGTTTGCACTATTCTGGCCGCCGCCCTGCTGCTAGCAGGAACGATCTGCGCGGTTACGCTGGCATCGCGTGGCAGCGGCGGCAACGCTTCGTCATTGGCATCGTTTTCCCAATCGCCGTAACGCATATCCGCCGTATCATCTTCCCACTCATCCTGCACATCTGCCTGGATTCTATACGAGTAGCCCTGATTCCTGCCTGGAACGAACTGCTCATCTTGTAGCGACCTTGCTCCATCCGTTCTGGGGGATGAACGCTGGACATCGTATGCCGCGTGAGATGCCTGCTGCTGGTAGGGCGCTATTCCATCCGCTTCACTCGTTAATGCGCGCTGCCGGGAATAGGGAGAATACGATGTTCGCGGCTGCTCCTGTTGGAGCGACCAGGAACGGCCTGCTTCTATCTCCATCCTGTCCCTTGAAGTAGCTGATTCCTGGTACGATTCGCGCGGGCGGGGCGTACGTGAAAGCGGTCCCAGGCGAGCAGTCTGCTCGCGTATGGGACGGCGCGGCGGCGCTCCGGGGCGCTGGCCTTGTGAGGGTGCGGGGGAAGCCGGTGGTTGTTCCCCATTTTGTGTGCGTGGATGTGTTGTTTTTGCTAAGATTTCGTTCAGGCGTTCCATGCTTGCCTGCCCTCCGTTTCCCAGCGCCTCAGAATGGCGCGAATATAACTCCATTTGCGCTTATTATGTTGTACAGCCTCGCGAAATGCCGCTTCGATCCAATCTGCCGGATAATGGTCGGCAGCATCCTGCAGTTCATCCGCGATCAAAGGAGAGAGTAAACCGATATTCTGCTCGTATAATACAAATATATTGGGGCGCTCAATTTGTACCTGTATATGCTGCTTTGCGCCATAATTTCTTGAAACTGTCGATTTGCCTATTTGAACTACCGCCGTTTCCTGCTCGACCTGCGGCTCCCTTTCAATATCCAGCAGGCTGGCGGGCACAATCTCACCTCCTTGCAGCTCCGCTACCACTTTGCGGCTGCGGGCCGTGTTGAAGAAATACCAGCCAATGATTTCTTCCTGGTCGTTGCTTTCACTCAATAGTTTTAAGTGTATCCGCAAAATGGTGCCGCGCGCAACTGCCGCCTCCAATCCCTGGCGCAGGCGTTCCTCCGCTGGACGCGGATCTCCCTTGCGTTTGAGGCTGCGCAGCAATATTTTGTCGGCCATCAATTCGCGGTCGCTGACGCAGCGCGGGTTGCCCTGCTTTTGTGCCAGCAGCCAGAAGAGGTGCAGCGTCACCTTCAGTTCAGCTGTATCCTCGATCTCCGGCGCCAGAACGGTAAAGAAGACTTCCGGCACCGGCACATATGGATTTTTCCCCGAAGGGAATCCGGCAAATTGTGTCATGATAATACGTCCAATTATTCCGCTGCTGAATTGAGTTCCAGGTCGCGAAAGCGCGTCTGGCTTGCTTGAAAGAATAGACTGATCTCCCCAACCGGTCCATTGCGATGTTTTGCGATAATAATATCGGCAATATTTTTGCGTTCAGATTCAGGGTTATACACGTCGTCGCGATAAATAAACATGACGATATCCGAGTCTTGCTCGATTGATCCGGATTCTCTCAAATCTGACAATTGCGGTACCTTCGATTGCCTGCTCTCCACCGCGCGCGATAATTGCGCCAGCGCCAGGATCGGTATGTTCAGCTCGCGCGCCAGACCTTTCAGGCTGCGACTGATCTCCGAAATCTCCTGCACGCGGTTCTCGTTGCGCTTGCCGCCAATTGTCGCCTGCATCAGTTGCAAGTAATCCACGATTATCAGGTCGACGCCATGCTCGGCCTGCAAGCGCCGTGCCTTGCTGCGCATCTCCATCGTGGAGATACCCGCCGTGTCATCGATCCAGATGTTGGCCTCCGAAAGCGTATCCACGGCATACACGATGCGTTCCCACTCGTCTTCCTCGATCCAGCCCGTGCGCAGGCGCTGCTGGTCTATCGATGCATCCATCGACAGCAGGCGCTGCGCCAGCTGCTCCTTACTCATCTCAAGGCTAAAAATGGCAATGGAGATTTGATGCTTGATGGCGGCATTGTGCGCCAGGCTCAAGGCCAGGCTAGATTTACCGACTCCAGGCCTCGCGGCCAGCACAATCAAATCCGACTTCTGCAAGCCTCCCGTCAAGCGGTCAAGGTCGGTGAAACCGGTGGGAACGCCAACTATGGTTCCGCGCCTTTCATGCAACTGGTCCAGCTTATTCATATAGTCGGAAAGCACGTCGCGCACGTGCGAGAAGTCCGTGCGGGCATGACCCTGGCTGATTTCGAAAATCAGTTGCTCGGCCTTGTCCAGGGCGACATCGGCATCGCCCTCTTCATAAGCGATGGCGGCAATCTGACCGGCGGCGTGGATCAGGCGGCGTAAAATAGAGGTGCGCTCTACGATGCGCCCGTAGTATTCGACATTGCCGCTCGTCGGCACCTGGTTGACCAGCGATGTGATATAGCTGGCTCCTCCCACCTCCTCGAGCTTATTCAGGCGCTCTAACTCATCACAAATGGTGATGAAATCGGCAGGCGAATGTTCTTCATATAGCCGGAGAATCACCTCATAGATGGTACGGTGAGCATCACGATAGAAATCCTCGGACCGCAGGAAATCCGACACCTGCACGATAGCCTCAGGGTCTATGATAATGCTACCGAGTACACCGGCCTCGGCCTCTATGTTTTGCGGTAACAGCTTCTCCACGGTCTCGACACTCCAGAAAAATAGGTCAGATTTTCGTGATGCTCTCCCAAGCCGATTATAGCACAAAAGTTCGATGAACTGTGCTCGCTCCCTATTTTTGGGGGCAAAATCTCTCTCTCCCTTATGTCCCCAATGGGTTTTCGGGCTTGCTAAATGTGTGTGCCTCTTCAGTGTAGCGAATCTTTGCCCTGAAATCAATGAGCAAGCGGCGTATGTTCCTTGTGGATATGTGGATATGTTTCTCTTCCGTTTGTGCGTAACATCCCCCGGTAGGATGACATAACTCTCACTTTTCCTCTACTTATCCACCGAAAAGATCAAGTTATCCGCACTTATCCCCAGGGTTATCCACAAGCTTATCCACAGGGAAACGTCAAAAATTCCCTTTTTTGGCCTTCATTTGTGATGACCGGTAATTACTTTTGTCTCCCTGGGGACTTCTGGCACCTGTTCTGGTACAGGGTGCTGCCGAATTTTCTCTAGTGAGTAGTAAAAATCAAAGTTGACCATCCGGGGGCCGATGAATCGGCGATGTGTACGGGCACCTCCGTAGGGGCCAGGCAGTCCTGTCTGGGGGACAGGCATACCGTACACACCGCCGATTCATCGGCCCCGCGTCCGTTGCCTGAATACGTTGTGAAAAACCGTCATCGGTCATTGGTGAATCATCTGATTTCTCAATCCGAGCAAGGGGATGTTTATATATGCAGCCAGTCGAGAACAAAACGGGTGCGCAAGCTCGCCAGGCCTTCAACCGGCCTCCACGCATCTGGATATCGCCGCCGCAGGGGAAAATCGCCATTCCTGCTCCGCCGGCAAGGGAGAGTATGCCTGCCATGCCGGGCATACTCTCCCTGCTGCTGCCAATGCTGATGGTTGTAATGCTGATTGGCATCTATATCTATGCCGATCATGGCTCTACACAACAGCTGGTCTTTCTGCTGCCTATCGCCGTTTTTTCTATCATGACCCCGCTGGCCACATTGCTGACCGCCCTGGCAAAAAAGAGAGCCGTCAAGCGCGCGTGGAAACGGAATGAGAAGCTCTACCGCAAGACGCTGGCCACACTGCGAGCAGCGTTGCTAGAGAAAGCGAACGAGCAGCGGACGGTTGCCTTGCTCAAAGACCCTGACCCGGCGGAACTCGAGACGCGCATTAAGGAGCAAAATCACCTGTGGGAGCGCCGTCCTGAAGACCCCGACTTCCTGGCAGTGCGCGTTGGCAGGGGCGCGCAGCCGTTTTCGATGGAACTGCAATTGCCAGAAATGGATCTCACCGATCCGCTGCTGCCAGAGGTGCAGAAGCTCGGCCTCGACTTCAATGTCGTGCAGGATATGCCGTGCTGTGTCTCGTTGACAAAGGTGAAGTCGCTTGGTATCACCGGACAGAGGCAAACGGTGGCCGATTTTGCGCGTGGGTTTGTCTGCCAGATTGCGACGCTGCACGCGCCAGAGGATGTGCGCATTTTCGGCGTCTTTCCCACCTCGCAAAAGCAGGACTGGGAGTGGATGAAGGAGTTGCCGCATACGATGCCGTTAAAAGCGGGCAAGCAGGAGCGACTATTCGCGACCGGGCAGGAAGACGCGGAGGAACTGTTGAACGTGCTGCTCGAGGAATTGAGCCAGCGCGCCTCTAAAGGCAACGAGGGCGAGGCCGCTGCTTCCGGCGCGCCAGTTTCACCCTTGCCACATCTCGTCGTAATTGTGCATGACTATATCGAGGTGCGCAAGCACCCTGCCCTGACGCATGCATTCAAACTGGGCGAGCAGCTGGGAGTCTCGGTGATCTACCTGGTGGCCGGTGAGCAGGATGTGCCGGGTGAGTGCCGGGGAGTTATACGCCTGCACGATGAGCAGCACCTGTCCTACGCCGCCGCCGGTTTTGCGGGAGAGACGCTGGAGCAGGTGAAGCCAGATATCATGGAACTGGCAATGGCAAGCAAAATTGCTCGCGCCCTTGCGCCGCTACACGTGGCGATAGAGGGCGAAGACGCCGATTTGCCAACGAACGTGCGACTGCTCGACCTGCTGGGCATCCCCTACGCTGATCGCCACAACATCGAGGAATGGTGGAAGTCGCCGCCTTTTGGCCGCCTGCGCGTTCCACTGGGGATAGGGTCTAAAGGTATTATCTGGATCGATTTCAACGAAAACGCGCACGGGCCGCATGGCATCATCGCCGGTACGACCGGAGCGGGCAAGAGTGAACTGCTGCAATCGTTGATTATGGGCCTGGCAGTTACCCATCACCCGCACCTGGTAAACTTCGTGCTGGTCGACTTCAAGGGTGGAGCGGCGTTCAAAGCGTTTGAACAGTTGCCGCATACCGTAGGCATGGTCACCGATCTGAGTGGCAGGCTGACCGAACGCGCGCTCATCGCTCTCAAGAGCGAATTGAGACGGCGCGAACACCTGCTGAACGAGGCCAACGCCAGGAACATCGCTCAATACCAGGCCATGCGCGCCGCCGACCCGTCCTCCCTGGAGCCTCTACCCAACCTGTTTATTATCATTGACGAATTCGCGGAACTGGCTAAAGAGCATCCCACTTTCATGGATGGGCTGGTCAGCGTGGTGCAAAAGGGGCGCAGCCTGGGAGTACACCTGATCCTGGCGACCCAGAAGCCAACAGGCGCAGTGAATCCCAATATCTGGTCCAACCTGAAGTTCCGCATCTGCCTGCGCGTGGCCTCCTTGCAAGATAGCCGCGATATGCTGGGCCGTTCGGAAGCGGCGCTACTTCCAAGCACAATTCCAGGACGCGCCTACTTCCAGATCGGCTCCGAAATCTTCGAATTGTTCCAGAGCGCCCGCATCTCGCTTCCGGCGCGTCTCTCTGATGTAGCGATGCTGGCGGCACAAACAGCAGTCGCCGGTGAAGAAGTAACCGATCAACATGTGCTCAGCGAGTTGATGAAACCTTTCCGTGAGGCGCTGAGCAGGCAACTTTTCCGCCCCTGGCCCGCGCCATTGCCCCAGCGTATCACCTTGCCCGAGCTCTACCATCGAATTCAAGCAGATACCAGTAGGGGCGGGGGTAGAGGCGGACGTGGTGTGGGGAAGCTGGCTCCGCCCTCAAGCATGGATGGTATGTTTGCATCTACGCCTTCCTTTGGCTGGCTGGTATTTCCGGTAGGTCTGGTGGATCGCCCGGTGGAGCAGCGGCAAGAGATTTTGTGGCTCGATATGCCACGCCAGGGGGGACATGTATTGATAGCAGGCGCCTCCGGCAGCGGCAAAAGCGTCTTTTTGCGCACCCTGATTACATCGCTGGCGCAGACGCACACCCCGGCGCAGCTGCATTTCTACCTGATCGATTTTGGCGGGCAGGCGCTGCGGGTCTTCGAGAAACTGCCACATGTTGGTGGGATTTTCGGCGAATCCGATGAGGAGTATATTCGCCGTTTGTTGCGCAAGCTGCAAGGGACGATTGATGAGCGCAAGAATATCTTCAGGGAACGCCAGATCGACGATTTCCTGGCCTACCAGCGCCGCCGTCTTGAGGACGAATCGCTGCCAGAATTGCCGGCGGTGATGCTGGTAATCGATAAGTTCATCGAGTTCCGGCAGGCATATGACAAAGAAATGGATTTGCTGCTCTCAATCGCGCGTTTTGGCCGTACCTATGGTGTTTACCTGGTGTTGAGTATCGACCGGCCCGTGGCGCTGCCATCGCAACTGTTGAGTCTGATCGATTTGCGCATCGGCTTGCGACTGGTGGAACTGACCGATTCGCTTATCCTGCTGAACAAACATGATGCTGCCCACATCGACCCCGGTAATCCCGGGCGGGGATATAAGCGTGGCAAGGCCAGCGAAGAGGTTCAGATTGCTCTACCGGTGGCCGGTGAGGAGGATGATGAGCAGGCGCGCCGGCTTGAGGAACTCGTCACTGCTATCGCAGGTGAGGCCGATGGGCAGGCAGCGCCGCCAATCCGGCTATTGCCGGATTATGTGCGCATCGACGACTTTTTGATTGAGGCGGCGTTCAGCAACCCGCTGGCGCCAACCTCGTGCTCGATTCGCCTGCGTATCGGTATCGAGGATCTCTCTTTGCAGCCAATCGCGGTCGAATTAAATGCTGATACCCCGCATATGCTGGTAGGCGGTGGCCCGGGCAGCGGGCGCACGGGGATCTTGCAGGCCTTTCTGATGGTGCTGGCAAGCACTCCTTCGTGCAGCGAAGCGCGTGTTATCCTCGTCGATTTCCGGCGTACCTCGCGGCTCTTCCGCCGCCTGCCCAATATCTGGATGTATGCCGATAACGAGGAGCGCTTAGGCGAGGCGATAGATGCATTGAAGGCCGAATTGCGCGTGCGTATGGCCCGCCTGCGCCAGGCATTAGAAGAGCAACAGGAAGACAATGATGAATTGCCGGATGTACCCATGCCGCCTCTGCTGTTGATGATCGATGATTACGATCAACTCGGTATCCTGACGAAAAACCCGCTCAACGATTTGAAAGAGTTCTTGCTGCAAGCGCGCGATTTGCACCTGCACATCATCATCGCGGGCACGCCGGCAGACCTGGGCCGCAGCGATATGCTGCTCCAGCAGGTCAGGGCCTGCCGCATGGGTGTTGTGCTGGGCGGAGACGCTAACGATCCACCACTACTGGGGGTGCGACTGAGCGATCTACCCCCCGGGCGCGGCTACCTGGTGCGTCGCAATACACGCAGCCTGGCGCAGTTCGGCCATGTCACCTCACAAAACGAGGCGGAGCGCAATGCGATCATTTCATCGCACCTGCAATGGCTGCGCAATCCAGAGCAGACCAGCATCGCATCATGATAGGAGCAGAATGTAACCCTTATGATCTGGAAGAAGAATAGCGAACGCATCAATAAGGCTGTCACGAGATTGCTGCAGGCGGGCCATATTTCTGAGCCACCGGTTCCTGTTGAGCAATTGGCCGAACTGTGCGGCGTTCAGATTCGCTACGTGCCATACGAGGGGCAACTGGCAAGCCTGCTCTTATGGGAAGATGGTCATACGGTGATCGGTGTAAACCGCCTGCACTCCCTTACGCGCCAGCGCTTTGCCATCGCGCACGAGTTGGGGCACCTCGAACTGCACCATCATACCGGCAGCCATATCGACCGCCACTTTTCGCTGCCCTTACACCCCCTGCCCGCGCTCTCGCCGGTTGAGTCGTTAGAATGCGAGGCCAGCACGTTTGCCGCGGAGCTGCTGGTGCCAACTCCTTTTCTCGAACATGATCTGAAGGGATTGAAAATGCCTGTCGATTACGATGATAATGCCGCGACCCTGGCGCTTGCCGGGCGCTACCAGGTCAGTTCGCAGCTCATGAGCTTCCGGCTGGTGAGCATGTACTTCTGTTCAGAACGATAAAAAATCAAGCAGTGGGGCTTGACCCAACAGCGCAAGAGCGTTATTATAGCACGGAGAAATTTAGCTGTTGGGCACCCGCCGTATAGAGATAAGAGATACGTATTGATCGTTCTGGAATTATTGGTTGGGGGCCACCGTCTTGTCATAGCTATTCACATTACGAAGGAGTCATGCCGACCCCATGCCAAAAACTACCAAACGCGCGGCCACCAGAAAGGCGGCCAGAATCGCAAAAGCTCATGCTACGGAACTGCCAAAATTGCAGGTGAAAGAGGCGCCCAGGCGAGCGCCCGGCTATAAACCGCCTGCGCGCGGCATCGCCCGCTATCCCTGGGGGGCCACCATCCTGACGATCTTGATTATTGGCTTAGGTATCTGGACCATCTACTTCTATCACGTCGGGCCGTTCGCGCTTCCTGCCTCGAACCATCATGCCGTGGTCAAACCCAACCTGAAGTTGCCGAATCCATCTCCCTGTGTCAGTTCGACTATCATCAAACAAATAACCGATACAGCGCCTGGACCCAGCGCGACCGCATTCAAGAATACGCAGCATACCTATTCGAAGGCTCCGGCTATGTCGATCAATGTCAATAAGTTTTACTGCGTGGGACTCAATACCAATCGCGGCCTGATTGTGCTGGAACTTGATCCGCAGTACGCGCCGGTAACGGTAAATAACTTTGTCTTCCTGGCCGAGCATCATTTTTATGATGGGATGGTCTTCCACCGCGTCATCCAGACCGGCAATGGCATCCATATCATCCAGACCGGCGACCCAACTGGCACGGGTACAGGCGGCCCGGGCTATAAATTTAAAGACGAACCTGTGTTGGGATCATATACCGCGGGCTGCGTGGCCATGGCAAATGCTGGCCCCAATACCAACGGTAGCCAGTTCTTCATCTGCACGGGAGATGACTCGAAGTTGCTGGCAAAGTCGTATAATCTTTTTGGGCGAGTCGTACAGGGATTGAATATCGCCCAGAAGATTCAGGGTCCTGGCGATGACCCGTCCACGAAAAACATTAAACCGGATGTCCTGGAACACGTAATCGTTGTTCAGGCTCCGTAGGGGTCAGATTATGCACTTTGACAAATTAACCCGGTAACGTACCCGTGAACTGGTCCCCTACCCGTAGGGGCCGGTTCACCGCGCCCACCGCCGATTTATCGGCCCCGCGTCCATTACCAGAGTAGTTTGTCAAACTCCATTATCGCGCCCCGGTCAGGACAGGCACCAGGCGCTGTCCCTACAGGACGAGGGATATTCCCCGATTCGATTGGAAAAATTCATTAGAGCAGAACGGAAAGGAAAGTAGATATGCCAGCGAAGCGTTACAATGCGCCACCAGAGATGCAAATTGAGACGAACAGAACCTATTCGGCAACCATTAAAACCAATAAGGGCGATATTCACCTGCAATTGAATCCGGCTGAGGCGCCTATGACGGTGAATAATTTCGTAACCCTGGCGCGCGATGGGTTTTACGATAACGTGAAGTTCCATCGCGTCGTGCCCGGTTTCGTCATCCAGGGCGGCGATCCCACCGGAACCGGTAGAGGCGGCCCGGGCTATCAGTTCAAAGACGAGCCGGTCAAACGCCAATACCGGGCGGGAACGGTGGCAATGGCCAACGCGGGCCCCAATACCAATGGCAGCCAGTTCTTCATCTGCCTGGAAGATCAGCCCAACCTGCCGCCCAACTACACCATCTTCGGCGACGTTACCTCCGGTATGGATGTCGTGCGCAACATTCGACAGGGGGATGTGATCTCGACGATTACCATCGAATAATCAATAACAAGAGTCATCCCAAATTGAGGTACAGGCAAGGAGGAGAGGGCAGCCATCACGGTACGCCCTCTCCTTGTCTACTCAT
Organism: Ktedonobacteraceae bacterium; assembly: GCA_035653615.1. Taxonomy (NCBI): domain Bacteria; kingdom Bacillati; phylum Chloroflexota; class Ktedonobacteria; order Ktedonobacterales; family Ktedonobacteraceae; species Ktedonobacteraceae bacterium. Next base: position 51,459 of record DASRBN010000001.1, read on the forward strand.
CAAGATTTGGGAGGGATGATACATGTTATTGACAAGCCGCCTTACTTACTCTACAATTGATTCGATGCATTGACAATCGAACCAGGCAGGCCATTCTCAAAAAGGGGGGAGTATGGCGGAAAGCACAGGGCAGCACGCAGAGAAAATAGGGCAAAGACTCGGCAATTACCTGCTCACTTCCTTACTGGGAGCTGGGGGATTCGCGGCAGTCTATCTTGGTGAGCATATTCACCTGTCTACCCTTGCCGCGATCAAGGTGCTGCATACGCGCCTCTCGCCAGATGAGGTAGAGAAATTTCGGGCCGAGGCGCGTATCATTGCTCGCCTGGTACATCCTAATATTGTGCGCGTGCTGGACTTTGGCGTACAGGATATGACTCCTTTCCTGGTCATGGAATACGCTCCCCACGGCACACTGCGCGAGCGCTGCCCTAAAGGGACGCCCCTCTCTATCGAGACGATACTTCCTTATGTCGCGCAGGTTGCGGAAGCGTTGCAATATGCCCACGACGACAAGGTGATTCACCGCGATATCAAGCCGGAGAACATGTTCGTCGGGCGGCGGAACGAAATACTGCTCGGCGATTTCGGCATCGCCCTCGTTGCGCAAAGCTCGCGCTACCAGGGTCTACAGGATATGGCCGGGACGATGGCCTATATGGCTCCCGAACAGATTGAGGGACGACCACAGCGCGCCAGCGACCAGTACTCGTTGGGCATCGTCGTGTACGAGTGGCTCAGTGGAGATCGTCCTTTTCATGGCTCGCTGACCGAGATTGTCGCCCAGCATCTCTCGGTTCCCCCCCGGCCTTTACGTGAAAGGAACCGCGCGATCTTACCAGATGTTGAGCGCGTCGTGATGACGGCGCTCGCCAAAGACCCCAATGCCCGCTTCGGCAGCGTCAAGGCGTTTGCCAATGCCTTGCTACAGGCCGCCGCTACCTCGGAACGTCCCATCGTCGTCATGTCGCCATCGACCGTTCCTCCCTCATTGGGAGCGGCGATAACCGACCCCGCGATGCCCGCAACACAACCCCTTTCGCGTGGCGAAGCTACGAGCATGGTCCTTTGCATCTATCGCGGCCATAGTGACAAGGTGAACGCACTGGCATGGTCGCCGGATAGTAGAACTATCGCTTCGGGCGGCGATGACAAAACTTTGCAGGTGTGGGATGCATTGACTGCCGCTCACATGGTCACGGTTGGCGAATCCTCCAGTGTCAAAGCGATCAGCTGGTCGCAGCAGAGTGACCTGATTGCCTATGGCAGTGGAGACGCGACGGTACAGGTCTGGGATAGAGCAAATCAAAGGAAAATCTACACCTATCGCGGCCATTCCTCGCCGGTCATTGCCGTCGCATGGTCGCCCAGCGGTCCATTTATCGCTTCCGCGTCGCATGAGGCGAACGTGCAGGTCTGGCAACTGCCGGACTCGACGGAGATGACTCCGGCAGGTAGCATCTTGCAAGGGCACTCCTCAAGTGTAAGGACGGTGGGCTGGTCGCCCGATGGCACGCGCCTCGCGTCAGGTGGCAAAGACGGCATCGTGCAGGTATGGGACATGGCGACGGGAGCATGCATCACTACCTATCGTGGTCATAGCGATTGGGTGGATAGCGTGGCATGGTCGCCCGATGGCACAGCTATTGCCTCCGGAGCCTGGGATAGCAAGGTGAAAATATGGCAGGCGGGATCACTCCAGCAAGAGCCGCAACAGGTGTCACCTCAGGGCAACATTCTCACTTACCATGGTCATACCTCGTACATCTACAGCGTTAGCTGGTCGCCCGACGGCGCGCGTATCGCTTCAGCCAGCAAAGATGCCACCGTCCATGTATGGGATGCTGCCACCGGCCGGCGCATTTTCGTCTATCGCGGTCATACAACGGGTGTGAAAGCAGTGGCATGGTCGCCCGACGGCAGGTACCTCGCCTCGGCTGGGGATGATCAGACGGTGCAGGTATGGACGGCACCCTGATCTGGTGAGCGAATAAACAAGGAGTCGAAACAATGGCAGATCGTGCGGGACAGCAGCTTGGTCATTATCGCCTGGTCCGTTTGCTCGGCGAAGGCGGCTTCGCCCAGGTCTACCTGGGCGAGCATATTCACCTGGGCTCGCAGGCCGCGATCAAAGTCTTGCACAGCCAGTTGGCTAGCGATGATGTGGACAAATTTCTCCAGGAAGCGCGCAACCTGGTACGGCTGATCCATCCCAATATCGTCCGCGTGCTGGACTTTGGTATAGAGGAGAAGACGCCTTTCCTGGTCATGGACTTTGCTCCCAACGGTACCTTGCGCCAGCGACACCCCAGGGGAGTACCCCTGCCCCTGTCCACAGTCGTCTCCTATGTGAAACAAATAGCTGATGGCCTGCAATTTGCTCATGAAGAGAAGCTCATCCATCGTGATATCAAACCGGAAAATATGCTCATCGGACGGCGCAATGAAATCCTCTTAAGCGATTTCGGCATTGCCATCGTGGCGCAAAGTTCGCGCTATCAAAGCACGCAGGACCTGGCCGGTACCATCGCGTACATGGCTCCCGAACAGATTCAGGCGCATCCACGTCCTGCCAGCGACCAGTATTCGCTGGGCATCGTTGTCTACGAATGGCTTACCGGTGACCGTCCCTTTCATGGCGGCTTCTCCGAGATTGCTATCAAGCATACCATCATGCCACCTCCACCCCTGCGCGAACGCATTCCCACCGTTTCACCTGATGTGGAACAGGTGGTCTTAACGGCCCTGGCCAAAGACCCCAAAGATCGCTTTGGCAGCATGCAGGCTTTCGCCAGAGCATTTGAGCAGGCCAGTTTGTCGGATCAGCATGCTCACCTGGCTCCCACCATTATCGTGAAGCCACCTGAACCGGTGGTACTGGCTTCACCTCTGGTGACCCCTTCGAATACTCCTTCCTCGCCGCAGCTTCCACCCATGCAGCTTGCCAGAGTTTCAAATGAAGTCGGAGCCATTCTTCATATCTATCGCGGTCATACAGGCCGCGTGAATACCGTAGCCTGGGCACCGGATGGGGAAAGAATTGCTTCAGGCAGCGATGATAAAACGGTGCAGATTTGGGATGCGGTTACTGGAGAAAAGATAAGTATCTGTACTGGCCATGCTAAACAGGTGAATGCAGTTGCATGGTCACCGGATGGTTCGCGCGTTGTTTCTGGGAGCAGTGATGCGAAAGCACAGGTTTGGGACCCTGCCGCGGGCAACAAGATAATTACCTATTATCATGCTGGAGGCGTCAATACAGTGAAATGGTCACCAAATAAGCAATTTATCGCCTCTGCCGGCGAAAGTCAGGAGGTGCAGATATGGGATTCTATTCAAGGCTTTCGTGTGCTTAGCTTTCGTGGTCGTTCCCATACTGTGACCGATCTGAGCTGGTCTCCTAATGGAGTATTTCTGGCTTCTGCGGGGAATGATAGTGAAATCCAGATATGGAATACATCTTTTGGCCAGAAAGTTCTCAGCTATACCAATCACTCTAATTGGGTAAATGCATTGTGCTATTCACCAGACGGAACCGGCCTTGCATCTGCAAGTGATGATAGGTCAGTACAAGTAACACTTCTAGCGCCAGGGAGAAACCTTTTTTCTCTGCAAGAGCCGAAAAGCATCTTCACCTTAAGAGGCCATAGTGGTAAAGTATTCGCGGTAGCGTGGTCACCTGATGGGAAATATATCGTTTCCGGTTCTCTGGATGGTACAGTGAAAATATGGGATAGCACTACTGGCAGTAACATCTACACTTATTCCGGTCATTCTACTAAAGTAGGCACCGTAGCATGGTCGCCCAACGGCAAAATGATTGCGTCCGGGTCCTGGGATGGTGCAGTGCATATCTGGGTTGCCCCTTCATTCATGTGAACCAACCTGATCTTTCCCCACACTCAACGAAATAACATAGTAATTCAGGCACTGTCCCTACAGATATGATATAGTATAAAGCACACAGAGTACTCAACGACTGAGCACAGGCAAGAAACACAGGATAGAACTATGAATGCCACATCCATCTACAGCGAAATACAGGCAGCTTTGAAGCAGGGCGAGCGGGTAGCAGTCGCCACCGTCGTCAAAACCATCGGCGCGGCTCCCTGCGGCGTTGGCACCAAAATGCTGGTGCGCGCCGACGGTACTACCAGCGGCAGCTTCGCCGGTTCCAAAGTTGATATGCAAGTTGCCCAGAGCGCCTTGCAAGCCTTGCAAGAGGGCAAATCGAGCATCACTCACGTTCACCTTGACCCTGACCAGGCCGTGGGCAGTTGCGGGGCCACGCTCGAATTGTTCATCGAAGTACTGTACCCCGAACCGCGCCTCATCATCGCCGGAGCAGGAAATGTCGCGCAGGCCCTGGCTCGCCTGGCAACCCAGCTTGATTACCGCATCGTCGTCGTCGATGACCGGCGCGACCTGGCCGACCCGCACATGTTCGGCGATAAGATACAGCTCACCTTCGGCGATATCCCCCAGACTATTCGCGAACTGGAACCCGACGAGGCCAGCTGGATTGTCATCGTCACGCGCGGCCATCACCTCGATAAAGATGCCCTGCGCGCCGCCCTGGAAACCTCCGCTCGCTACGTCGGCATGATCGGTAGTCCCGGCAAGATCAAGAACATTTTCCGCGACCTGCTGCGAGAAGGATTTCCGCGCGAGCGCCTTGAGCAGGTACACTCGCCGATTGGCCTTGATCTAGGAGCGGAGACGCCGGAAGAAATCGCCCTCAGCATCGCCGCCGAAATGCTCATGTTGCGCAAGCATGGCACCGGCGCATCCCTGAAGACTATGCATCACTTTCTGGATGACCTGGTAGCGGCAGAAAGCCGTTGATTCCACGCTCAATAAGCGTGAAGGTAGAGCCTGATTCAGTGAAGACTATAGCCGGTCATTCATCCTGCAGTCTCGCATGTGCCATCTACTTACTCTATGGGTAGGTGTTAGAGTGGTTGATCAGGATCAATGCCGAGCGCACGCAGCTTCTCGGCGAGAGCTTGAGCGCGAGCTGCTTCTACCTGCAGTTGCTGGATAGCTGCCTGGGCGCGAGCTGCTTCCCGCGTAGCCCGCGCAGCCTCCCGCTCGGCTCTCTCTGCTTCGGCCTGACGTACTGCCGTCTCCACCTCTATTTCGGTGAGTCTGCGGTTCCATAACAGGTCATAGAGGCGTAAATACTTGCCATCCGCCTTGAGCCAACTACGCAATTGTGGACTCCATAACCTACCATCTAGTTCCGGCAACACCTTTTGCAATGGCCTTGTAATGGCGTTTCGCTGCCAGCCAAACAAACGGCCTCCTTTACGCCGGCTCAATGGCAGGGGCGGGTCGTAGGGGTCGAAGGCGTAGTATTCCAGCACGCCCATCTGGGCATACGTCAATGGTTTCTCGTCCAGGTCCCGCTTCCACGTCTTGTCGGAAGCGAACTCGAAGACGACTTGAGGCGCCGGGCCGGTGATACCAACGCGCCAGCTGATCTCCTCACGATACGGCACACCCTTGATGACGGCAATATCGGGCGCTATCGGATATTCCATTTCATCGTTGGTGACGTAGAAGTTCAGATTGACCTGCACCGAACAGATCTGGCCACGAAAGAGCCACTTGAGGACTTCCTCGAGATACACGATTGATACGTGATGCAGGGTGGTTTCCCCCATCAGGTCCTCCTCGGTGGGATGGCTATCATAATAGTAGGAAACCGTCTTGTCTCTGCTGTGCTCGATCATAGCTACTCCTTGTGTATCTCGCCTCATGCAGGTCGCCTCCCCTCAAAGCGCCTTATTCCTCACCATTCTCTCAAAAATTGCCAGCTTCTCTTGTTCCGCATTGATCTGCGGAATAACCTCTTGCCAAATCTATAATAACACAGATGCAACCGCGCTACAAGCCGCAAAAGCTCTGGGTAAATATCTCGACGGCTTGAAAATCTGGGCAGAAAGAATGATAATACATAAAGCAGCCAGATTTCCTGGCTGTTGAAACGTATTTTGCGAGATTCGTTGGTAAAAGCCGCTCCACAGAGCTTCCTCTGAAGGAAATACATGTTGTTAAAAAATCGGATCATTCTCACATATACTACCGGACTTATCTGTCTTCTACTACTTACTTCCTGCGAGCATACATCTACTCCTGCCGCCTCTCCGACTGAAACCGCGACTGCCTCTCCGACCGCGCCAGCCATAACATCCACTGTCACCACAAATGGCACCCCTGACACAACACCTACCCACTATACAGCGCGGGTAATTGTATCAGGTGGGAGACGGCCCGATGACCTGGCCTTTGACCCGCAGGGACGCCTGGTCTTCAGCGATTTCTATAATGGAACCGTCAGCCGCGTCAATGCGGATGGCTCGATTACCGTACTTGTCAGTGGCATCGCCGGTCCCGAAGGCATCGCCTTCCTGCCTGACGGCACCATGATTATCGCGGAACAGCAGACGAATCGCATCCTCAGCCTTGCTCCCGGAGCCACCTCGCTCACCGTCTTGCGCACGCTCCCCGGCACTCCTGGCGGCCCGCCCTGCAAAGACGGCGTAGATGGCATCGCTTATGATCCTATCACTCAGACGCTGATTATACCGGACAGCCCCACGGGCAATGTCTATCGTATGAGCCTGGATGGGCAGAAACTCACGCTGCTGGCATCCGGCATTCCGCGCCCGGTTGGAGCAGCGGTCGATCAGAATGGCACCGTCTATATTGCGGACGAATGCGGTGGATCGCTCTGGATTATCGCGCCAAACGGCAAGACGACCCGCATGGGCGGTTTTGGCAAGCTTGACGATGTCGAGCTTGATTCCCGTGGCAATATCCTGGTCATCGACCTGGCCCCATCCATACACGCGCTCATTCGCATTCGCCGCTCGACGGGCAAGCGCGAGGTTCTGGCCAGCAAGGGCTTTATCGAGCCGCAAGGACTGGTCATCGATAAAAACGATGATATATTTGTATCAGATGATTACGCCGATAAGATTGTGGAGTATAAACCCGTATGAAGAAACTTTGGGATTCTTCGCTTCACTCAGAATGACATCGAGGATAAGATTGTGGAGTATAAACCTGTATGAAGAAACTTATGACCATGGCCGAGGCCATTGCGCAATTCGTTCCTGATGGCTCGTCGATTGCCATCGGACTGGCGCTCGAGCCGCTGATACCTTTTGCCGCCGCGCATGAGATCATTCGCCAGCAGCGGCGCAACCTGACGCTGATCGGACCTATTTCCGACATCCTTTTCGATCAGTTAATCGGCGCGGGCTGCGTCGAGAAAATCTCCGCGGCCTGGGTGGGTAATGTTAGCGAGGGATTGGCGCATTGCTATCGCCGCGCCACCGAACAGTCCATCCCGCGTCCCATCGTCACCGAGGATTACAGCAACTTCACCATCGGATTGGCGCTGCTGGCCGCCGGGATCGGTTCGCCCTATATTCCCACGCGCACGCTGCTGGGTGGCGATATTCCGCGCAAAAATACCACGTTGCGCACTATCTCTTCACCGGACGATGGCACACCGTTGCTACTCGTTCCTGCCTTGCGGCCCGATGTCACGATCATTCACGTGCAGCGCAGCGACGAGGACGGCAACGCTCATATGTGGGGAAGTTCCGGCATCACCGAACAGGCCATGCTCGCGGCGCGCGACGTAATTATCGTGGCAGAGGAAATCGTGCCGCGCGAGGTGATCGTGAGCGACCCGAACCGCGTGTTGGGGCCATCCTTCAAAGTGCGGGCAGTCGTGCATGAGCCGTGGGGAGCGCATCCCTCAGCTGTCCAGGGCTATTACAACCGCGACCATGCCTTTTACCATGAATATCACACGCGCACACGCACGGTCGAGGGCTACGCATCCTGGCTCGACGACTGGGTGCTCAGCACACCCAATCGCGCCGCCTACCTTGCCAGGTTGGGCGAAGAGCGCCTGAGCAGCCTGGGCATCAAAGAGCATCGCTACGCCGCGCCCGTGGATTACGGATATTAGAGGATCATCTATGGAATACACACCGCGAGAACTGATGGTTGTCTGCGCCGCCAGGCAGATACACGACGGCGAAAATGTCTTTGTCGGCATGCGCCTGCCCCTGATAGCATTCGCGCTTGCCAAACGCACGCACGCGCCCAACTGCATCGGACTCTTCGAGACGGGCACCATCCGCGATGAACCGTCCGCGGAACTGCTCTACACGATGGGCGACGCGCCGAATATCACGGGTGCCTTATGGACGACCGGCACGCTCAACGTCATGGCGCCCATGGCGGCAGGCGACGTACACCTTGGATTCATCGGCGGCGCGGAGGTTGATCGTTACGGCAACCTCAATACCTCGCTGATCGGCGACTGGCAGCATCCGAGTGTGCGCCTGCCTGGCAGTGGTGGCGGAGCCGATATCGCCTCGTTTTCGCAGCGACTCGCCATCATCATGCAGCACGACCGCCGCCGCCTGCGCGAAAAAGTGGACTTCGTGACCAGCCCCGGCTACGGCTATCCCGATGAACATGGGCCTGCCGGAATGGCCTGGCGTAAACGTGTCGGCCTGCCAAGAGGTGGCCCCAGCGCGCTCATCACCACCCTGGCCGTTTTCACATTCGACCCCACAAACGGCGAGGCCATGCTCCAATCCTACCATCCCGGCACCACGATAGAGCAGGTGCAGGAGCAAACAGGTTGGAAATTGCGGCTGGCTCCCGACTGCAAAGAAACAGTGCCACCAACCGAGGATGAGCTGCAGGTAATTCGCGAACACGACCCGCGGGGGGTCTGGACACGTTGAATAAGGTAGGGGCGTACCCTTGAGGTCGCCCTGGCACTTTATCGTGAAAGGGCCTGGACACGTTGAAGTTCCCATGTTAAAACTCCCTGCCGCCATCAATGCATACCTGGATGCTGATACGACAATCATCGTCAAGCTCAGCGAGCCTCTCACGCTGCCTTTTGCCGTGGAAGATGTAACACTGACCGACGCGACGACGGGTCTTGCTCTCCCTGTTACCGGCATAGTCGAGGGGCCCGTAGGGGCCGATTCATCGCGCCCAGTGCCGATTGATCGGCCTGCCACCATCCAGACCGACCTTATCGAAGTAACATTGGCCCAGGCTCCAGATGTAACCCACAGCCTGTCCATCACCATCAAAGGATACACAGCCTGTCCTGTTACGCCGCGCAATGTCTTAAATGGCGAGCAATACGTTTATCGTGGAAACGACCTGGGCGCTACCTATGCGCCGCGGGCCAGCTCGTTCCGCCTCTGGGCTCCCATGGCCTCGCAAGTACAGCTCTTATTGTTCGATAGTGAGACCGGTCCTTTGCGGCGGCAGGTTCAGATGCTGCCAGGAGCCAATGGCACATGGCATAGCGAGGTTTCCGGTGATTTGCGGAACTGGTACTACCTCTACGCGGTGACTGTGCATGGCACGACGCTGGAAGCCGTCGATCCTTATGCCAGAGCGATAGCAGTCAATGCGACACGAGGCATGATTATCGATCCGCAAGAAACCAATCCACCGGGATGGGAGCAGGATCGCTACGTGACCCTCGCTCACCCGCAGGATGCCATCATCTACGAGGTGCATGTACGCGATTTCTCGATCAACCCGAATTCAGGAATAACGCATCGGGGGAAATATCTGGCCTTTACGGAACGCGGCACAAAAGGGCCTGGCGACGTGGCGACGGGCGTGGATCATCTGAAAGAACTTGGCATCACGCACGTGCAGTTGCAGCCAATACAGGAGTTCGCGAGCATCGATGAGAACAATCCCGATCAATACAACTGGGGCTATGACCCGCGCAACTACAATGTGCCCGAAGGCGCCTACGCAACAACGCCGCATGGCACTGCCCGTATCATCGAATGCAAGCAGATGATCCAGAGCCTGCACGGCGATGGTATCGGCGTCGTTCTGGATGTCGTCTATAACCACACCTATGCCATTCGCGATTCCGACTTCGATAAGATCGTTCCACAATACTACTATCGCACCGATTACTCGGGGAACTATACCAACGGCTCCGGCACCGGCAACGAGATTGCCGCCGAGCGGCCAATGGTGCAGAAATTCATCCTTGACTCCCTCGTGTATTGGGCGCAGGAATATCATGTTGATGGCTTTCGCTTCGACCTGATGGCCCTGCTTGGCATCGACACCATGAAAAGGATTTCGGAAACGCTGCATACTATCAATCCCCATGCGCTGCTCTACGGGGAACCGTGGACCGGCGGCACTTCAGGTTTGCCGGACAGCGAATTACTCACGAAAGGGCGGCAGCGAGGACTCGGCATCGCCGTTTTCAACGACGATATCCGCGATGCGCTCTGCGGCAGCGTCTTTGATGCTACAGCAAAAGGCTTCACGACAGGCGCGCCGGGACTTGCCGGCAGAATTGCGAGCGCGGTAGAGGGCAGCGTCGATGCTTTCGCCGCTTCGCCAGCAGAAAGCATCAATTACGTAACAAGTCACGATAACTACGCGCTATGGGATAAAATTACGCTCAGCACGCCGGATGCCACCCAGGAAGAGCGTATCAAGATGGATGAACTCGCCCAGGCAGTGATTATGACCTGCCAGGGCATCGCCTTCCTGCATGGCGGCGAGGAGCTATTGCGTACCAAAGGCGGCAATTCCAACAGTTACAACGCCGGCGATACCGTCAACCAGTTCGACTGGTCGCGTAAAGAGCAGTATTTGAGGGTGTTCAGGTACTATACTTGCCTGATCCACCTGCGCCGGATGCATCCTGCCTTCCGCATGACACCGGCAAGCGCTATTCGCGATCACCTCACCTTTCACGACAGCCCCGAGAACACATTGATGTTTGAACTGCGGAACCATGCCAATGGCGATGATTGGAAAAATATCCTCGTCATCTACAATCCCAACAGGGCCGATATAGTATGCGCATTGCCTCCCGGCAACTGGATCATTGTAGCTACTCGGGACCGCGTAAGCGAAAGCTACCTGGGACAGGCTTCTCGGGAAGTAATCGTGCCGGCTATTTCGTGCGTGATGTTGTACCAGGATGGAGTATCTCAATAACACACCCCTCGTTCCCTCTCAAGCTCAGAGAAGTGAGTTCAACCGCCTCCTCATGATCAAGGTGTGTCGAAAGCAGGATACGGCCATTGCCCAACCCGGCCAGCCGTATTCGCTGCTCGTTACTCGAAAAATTCAGCGCGATGAGAAACCGCTGATTTTCAGACTGCCGCGTGTAGACGAAACAGTCACCAGGAGCGCCCTCGATAGCGGCGTAACTTCCTACCGAGAGAGCGGGAGTGGCACGGCGCAGCTGGAGCAACGCGCGTGTAAGCGCAAGCATCGAATGGCTATCTTCGCGCTCGACGGCAACATTCGTTTGTTTATAATCGGCGGGAATGGGCAGCCAGGGTTTGATGGTGGGAGCGCAGAAGCCGGCGTTGGGAGAAGCGTCCCACTGCATGGGTGTGCGTTCAGGGTCGCGGCCCACTCCTTTACCTGGCTGGGCGATTTCCCATGGGTCCTGGATGTACTCGGGCGGTATCTCGCCATCGTGCATGCCGATTTCTTCGCCGTAATACACGGTTGGCGTGCCGCGTAATGTGAGTAGCAACAGCATGGCGATACGCGCCTGCTCAGCGCCCACGCGAGCCGCGATGCGTGGTTCGTCATGATTGCTCAACACGTAGTTCGGCCAGGCGCCCGCTGGCAGAGCGGATTCGACGGCGTTCACAAGTTTTTGTACAGCTGCGGCCTTCCAGGGAATGCTTAACAGTCCGAAGTTGAGCGGCATGTGCATTTCATCAAGCTGCAAGCCATAATAGCTGGCCCACTCCGGCCAGTCGAAGATATGCATCTCGCCAACCGACACGCGCGGCGACGTTTCACTATATGCATCCAGAAGCTGGCGCAGTTCGCGATACACCTCGTGGACATCTGGATGCGCCTTGTCATGAATATGCAACTGGGAATCATACTCGGTGACAGGTTTGTAACCCGTCTCTCCTGGATTGGGATTGGGTGGATTATCGCGCAATTGCGGGTCTTTCATGATGCGGTGCGCAGAGTCAATGCGCAGTCCGTCCACTCCGCGGTCGAGCCAGAAGCGCGCCACATCGAACATGGCCTCTTTGACGGCTGGATTGCGCCAGTTGAGGTCGGGCATAGCTTTGTGATAGGAATGAAGATAATACTGACCTGTCACGGCATCCCATTCCCAGGCCGAACTGCCCCAGCTTGCCAGCCAGTTGTTGGGCGGCGAGCCATCAGACTTGGGATCAGCCCATACATACCAGTCGCGCCTGGGATTGTCGCGCGAGGAACGCGATTCGATGAACCAGGGATGCCGGTCAGACGTATGATTGGGTACGTAATCCATAATGATCTTCAAATTCCGTTGATGGGCCTCTTTCACGAGCATGTCGAATGCTGCCAGGTTGCCGAAAAGCGGATCGATATCCGTAAAGTTGCTGATATCGTAGCCGAAATCGACCATCGGCGAGGGATAAATGGGAGAAAGCCAGAGAGCATCGACTCCCAGCCAGCTCAGATAGTCCAGTTTCTCGATGATGCCGGCGAGGTCGCCAACGCCATCGCCATTGCTATCCTTGAAACTGCGCGGGTAGATTTGATAGATGACTCCTGATTGCCACCAGAGGGATTGGTGGGGGGAAATGTCGTGCGCTTTACTCATTGTTCTTGCCATCTTCGGACAGGTCACAGGCCTGTCCGGTCTCGTCCCAACCGCCAGGAGCAACGCGCCTGCTTTCGGGTGAAAGCGCCACAGTGGTTACGGAATACGTCTCATAGCTATGGCCTCGTCTGAATCGCATTATCGCACTTGCTCCATGTGTAATATCTTCAGCCAGATATCCTGCCGGTCGTCATTATCCTGCGAATTCCAGGCCTGTTCCAGGCTAAAAATCACGTCTACGAGCGCGCCTTCCGGCAAGGACTCGATCTGTGACCCGCCGCGAATATAGGTGCCATTGAACTGGACAGTAGTGCCATTGGTAGTCGTTCTGAGGCGCACGCGCAGGTGGCGACCTTCCATACCGCTCTGCCAGCGACGATACAGGCGCAGGCGTTCCATCTTAAAAACAGGTTCTGGATTGCCCGCGCCATAGGGGGCCAGCATGCTCACTTTGTTATAGGCGTCATAATTGAGATATTCCGGCTTCGTAATCAGCAGGTCAATCTTACGCGTGGTGGTTGGCGGTGCCAGTTCCTGCTCGATGACCGCACCAGGCTCAATCAATTGGGCCAATTCGGCGCCGCCGGTTATCCCAGATGTCTCCACGGCAGCTATTTCAATGCCGGGCGGGATAAGCGGGACCCCGTGAGATTCTGAAGCGGGCCGATCAATCGGCGCTGGGCGCGATGAATCGGCCCCTACGGTGTTTTCTTCGCGCCAGGCAAGTAGGTGGGCGTGCAGTTCCTCAATATTGGCATTGGCGATGGTGAAACCTGCGGCCTGGGCATGGCCCCCAAAACGCTCGAAAAGATCGGCGCGCTCGCGCAAGGCTAAAATAATATTGAAGCCATCGGCGCTGCGCGCGGAACCACGGCTGGACTCGCTATCCTGGCTGAGGACGAAGACGGGACGGTGTATTTCTTCCGATAAACGGCCTGCTACCAGGCCGATAATACCCTCTGGCCAGGTCTCTTTATCGCCATATAGCAGCACGACCTGCTTGTCGGCCTGGCTCTGTGCCTGTTCTCGCACCAGCTTCATCAATTCCTCTGTCTGCTGCTGCCGCAGGAAGTTCAGTTCTTCCAGTTCTCTGGCGCGCTCTTGCGCAACGTTGGGATCGTCTGTCGTCAGCAGTTCAAAAGCGATGGCGGCATCCTTCATGCGCCCGGCGGCATTAATACGTGGTCCCAATACATATGAAATATCGCGCTCGCGCAGTTTGCCGGGCTGGAGGCGCGTAATGGTAATGAGCGCTTGCAGGCCAGGATTTTTCGTCGCATTGAGTTGTTGCAATCCCAGGCGCACCAGCGTGTGGTTTTCGCCGAGCATCTGCCCAACATCGCCGACAGTGCCGATTGCGACGAGATCAAGCAGATCGCGCTCTTCTGGCTCGCGACCATAGGCGCGAAAGAGCGCCTGCGCCAGTTTGAAGGCGATGCCTACGCCGCACAGGTAGCGTTCAGGATAGGTACAATCGGGCCGCCAGGGATTGATCATGGCACAGGCCTGTGGGAGCGGATCCGGGGGATTATGATGGTCGGTAATGATGATATCGATACCAAGACTTCGCGCATATTCAACGGCTGAAACATCCGAACTGCCACAATCGGTAGTAATGATCAGGCTGGTGCCGCGTCCGCGAATTCTGTCGATGCCCTCTTTGCTCAATCCACGAATATCGCGCAGGCGGCTGGGTATGAAGCAATCCAGCGGAGCAGCGGGATGCTTGAGGGCACGCAGCGCGCGGATCAGTAGCGCGGCAGACGTAACACCGTCGGCATCGAAATCCCCGAAAACCGTTATATGTTCCCCATTGGCAAGCGCGCGTTGAATGCGTTCCAGCGCCTTATCCATGTCGATTAATGTGAGTGGATCAGGAATCTGATCGTAGCGCGCATCGAGAAAGGCACGCATGGCGACCGGCGATTTGATGCCCCGATTGTAGAGCAATTGGGCGTGCAGGTATGCTATCCCTGCCTGCTGGTATTCCAGCACTTGCTCTTTCGTCAGAAGATCATGCATGCCCCAGGACGATGTTGCAGAAGATGCTCTTTCCACGTGCCTATCCTTTTTCAAATTTATTCGTCGGGAAGTAAGCGCAGGAAGACCTCGTTGCCGAGCAGGCGCCCGCGCTTACTGAGACGCAGCCAATCCCCCATTTGTTCCAGGAGTCCGGCTTCTTGCACCGGGCGCAAGCGGTCGCCCGCAAAATGGCTAAACGGCTCCCCGAAACGCTGCTCGAATGTTGGAAGATGCAGGCCCGATGCGGTACGCAGGCCAAGAAATGCCGTCTCCGACATTTCCTGCGCGCGTTCAACCCTTTCGCCTTCAGCCTCGGGCCGGCGCTGTTGCTTGAGCAGGCGCATATACTCCCGCGGGTCCAGAATATTGGAGAAGCGCCTGCCGGCGAAAAAAGAATGCGCGCCCGCGCCCATGCCAAGGTAGGGAAGATTGCGCCAGTAGGTCAGATTATGCTGGCTCTGGTGGCCGGGCAGCGCCCAGTTGGAGATCTCGTAATTCTCATATCCCTCGGCCTGCAGGCGCTCATCAGCATACTCGTACATATCCGCGCACAGGTCTTCATCACCGGGAGTAATACGTCCTTCCTGCGTCCAGGCATAGAACGGTGTGCCCTCCTCAATAATCAAGGAGTAGAGCGAAAAATGTTCGGGATGCAGTGCAAGCGCCGAATCGAGCGTTTCGCGCCAGTGGCGCATGGTCTGTCCTGGCAGGCCAAACATAAAATCGAGGTTGATGGATGTGAAGCCAGCAGCACGCGCATGTTGCAAGGCCTCGGTGATCTCTTCAGGTGAGTGGATGCGCCCCAGCGCCTTGAGCAGGCCGGCATCGAAGCTCTGAGCGCCCATACTGAGGCGATTGACTCCGGCAGCACGCAGTTCTACCAGCTGCTCGCGACAAAGCGTACCAGGGTTGGCCTCGAGCGTAATTTCGGCATCCGCGTCAACGGCGAAAGACTGGTGACACGCAGCAAGCAGGCGCGTGACCTGTTCCACCGTCAGAAGGCTGGGTGTGCCACCGCCAAAAAAGATGGTGCGCGAGCGGCGCGGTGACCCATCATCATGCCGGGCCATCTCTCCTGCCAGCTCTATCTCCGTCAGCAGAGCGCGGACATACGGCTCGCGCAGGGGCAGAATACCGGCATAGGTGTTGAAATCACAATAGTAGCAGCGTGTATGGCAGAAAGGGATGTGCAGGTACAGAGAAACGGTCTCTAAAAGTTCCTGAACAGGTATTGTATCAATCTTATAAATGGATGGCGTCGCGATAGTCATGGATGGCCTTTTTTTATATAAAGCTGGAGTGGATTCTTCGCTGCGCTCAGAATGACAGGCCCCAGGAAGGAAAACGAGCAAAAGGGCACCGGCTATTCCCGCGAGGGATTCTTCGCTGCGCTCAGAATGACATGGTGCGCACCATGTCATTCTGAGCGCAGCGAAGAATCCCTCGCACAGGTATCCCAGGTGCCCTTCCTGCGCACATTATTCGATTACGGCCCGGAGCTTCCGCCACTGCCGGGGGCAGGCGCTCCAGGAACGCTACTGGCGGGCGCGGCGGCAGGCAATACCGAGGCCGGCGGCAGGTTCGACGGATCGGTCAGCATATTTTGATCAATAGGCGTGATCTTCGTTGTGGGCAGCGCCTCCTGCTCGAGCAGCCAATCCTGCAAGGCGTTGGCCTTCAACGTTTGTAGCGTTGACGCATCGATGGGACGGGATGGATCAATGCCCAGAATTTGCAGGATATGGGGGGAACCATTCTCCATCAAAATGGGGCTGATCTCGTTGATTGTGCGCCTGGGGTCAAACAGCCAGTTGTCGATAACACCATTGTCGTCCTGGTTGGCGAATTGGCCGCGAGCCAGCCAGCCGAGATCGCCGCCCTTCGTATTGGTGTTGGTATCCTGCGAATACTTTTTCGCAAGAGCCGCGAAGCTCTGGCCCTTTTGCAAATCCGCGAGTACCTGTTTGGCAATAGCCATCGTCTGAAGCGTCATCGTGCGCGCCAGAACCTGGTAGGCGGGTGAAACGATCTGCGACGCGAGGTAATTCTGCATGTTATCGTGACGCAGTTGAATGGTGAGCATCGCGCGCAAATTATCATCGCTGATCCCCATCTGCTTGAGGAATCCGCTGTAGTTGCCCGAACCTGGCTCGTTGGCTTTCAGGTCATTTAACGCTTTATTGACAGCAGTGGCGCCAGGATTGATCTTATTCTGGATGGCCGGGCTTTGCGTCACGAGCCATTCACGAATGAGTTCATCGTCTTGCAGCAGGTTAACGCTTTCGGTGCCGAGCGATGATTGTGTGAAACCCTGTTGCTCGATAGGAATGTCATTCTGCTGGATATTCGTGAACTGCGAGTTCAGGCTCTGGTGGGCCGTCTGAGCATTTTTCAGTATGAGCTGGTCGGCCTTCAACTCATTCTCGAGAATAGTGCGCTGAGTGCTGGGGCCGGCAGGGAGTGCCTTTATCTGCTTATTCAGGTTGGCAATCTGAGTCGTTTCCTTGCTAATGACCGCAAGTTGATCGGCATCCAGGCTCTCCAGGTGCTGGCTCTCGGCGGTCAGCCCATGCGGCCCGTAGAGCTTATTGACCTCAAGCTGTGTTTGTAGCGCCAGCATCTGGCGATACTCAGATTGTGGAATCGGGTGTCCGTTAACGCTGGTAATAGTAAGGCCGGGAATAATAATATTGTTATCAATCCAGAAGCCCGCGACGGTGCCTATCAGAACTAATATGATGAGGCCGGTAATAGCCCATGTAGCGCGGGTTTGAAATTTGACCTTTTCGGTATGGGACAGGTGCTTGCCCCATCCAAAAATAAGAGGCTTCCCATCACGCCTTGTACTGATGTGGGCTGTTTGCCTGCGATATTTTTTCGATTTGGTTTTGGTTTTCGCTGAGCGCGGTGATCGCTGGCTTTCGGGCCGCTGCGCTGGACGCTCTGTCGAACTTTTCATGGTACTCCCCTTTTACTCAAGGCGATGACTGGCATTCACCTGCAGAACGCATGAATACAGTAAAGATAATGCCGCTCCTGGCCGGATTGTTTCATCCAGAAAGAGGACGGTCTTATCTTTACTGTATAGTACGTCATGTCGAACTGCTCTTACTCTACATACCGCGCATATGTTCGGCAGTGTAAGGCAACAGTGCCATATGCCGCGCTTGCTTCAGCGCCACGCTAAGGCGGCGCTGGTGTTTAGCGCAGGTTCCCGTCTTGCGGCGGGGTTCGATTTTGCCACGATCAGAGATGTAGCGTTTCATGAAACGGCTCGCATCCTTGTAATCGATCTCGCGCACGTGATCGTGACAAAACTGGCATATTTTCCGGCGAGAAGTGCGCTCGCCACGCCCGCCCGCTCGCTCGCGGCGCGGAGCTCCTTCAGATCGTCTTTGCACGAACAAATCTCCTCTATGTCTCCCCTAAAAAGGAATCTCCTCGGGGTCTCTAGGGAAGGTCGTCCGGGTAGTCGGGAAGAAAGGGATCGCGGTCGTCCGCGCTCCCTGCCGAATAGCTCTCCGCATTACCGGCTGCGGACTTCGAGTCAAGCATCTTCATATCGTTGGCGATTACATCGATTGCGGTACGCTCCACACCGTTTCTGTCGGTGTACTTGCGCGTCTGCAGACGACCCTCGATATACACTTTAGAGCCTTTGTGCAGGTACCGCTCGCATGTTTCGGCAAGCCTGTTCCAGGCAACGATATTGAACCACTCGGTCTCTTCCTTACGCTCACCTGTACTTGTTTTCGTATACCGGTTAACAGCGAGCGAGAACTTCGTGACAGGAGTGCCTTCCTGGGTGACATTCAACTCGGGGTCTTTTCCCAGGTTCCCGATAAGCATGATTTTGTTTAACATGATCAGTCTATTCCTTTCAACGTTGTAAACGCTGAGACAACTCCTCCACTGAGATCGCTTGAACTACTCTTCTCCGCTCTACCCGGACGTTTCCCAATACTAACTACGCTTCGCTGCTCTCTTCGTCTTCTTCCAAAGCGGGTGGCACGTATGTCAGATCCTCTTCAGTCAGCGCGGGCGCCTCTTCGTCGGGCGAGTACACTGCCATCTCATCCTCTGCTTCAACCGGGGCTGGCGTTGCTGCTTCCGCTTCGCTTTCCGCGCCCGCAGTTGCGCGAGCGGCGGCCTTCGCCTGGGCAGCTGCGGCTGCGGCAGCTTCTCGAGCCTCACGCTCCGCGCGCTCCTCGCGTTCCTTCTGTACGGCCTTGGGATCACGCCTCGTAATTAAGTGCCGGAGGACCTCCTCAGAAACCCTGAGATTGCGATCCAGTTCAAGCACGGTCTCGGGGGCCAGAATCATATCGATGAACACGTAATTACCATCACGATGGTGTTGGATGGGGTATGCCAGACGGCGCCGTCCCCACTGATTAATCTTCACTACCTGACCATCATGGCTGTTGATAATTTGTTCGATGCGCTCTAGAATAGAGCGTGTCTGTTCTTCGTTGACTTCGGGGTTGAGAATGAAACCCAGTTCATAATCACGCCTCACGAAGCCACCTCCTTCCTTTGGGTTTGCTTCCGGTCACGTCCGCTGGCGCGAATGCGATCAGGCATTCGACATTACGACGGCCGGAGCAGGTGGAGTACCGGCATTGCTTGCATGTTTGTTTGATATGATGCCGGAACTGGTTTCTGCCGCAACATGCCGCGGCTTTTACGTTTATTGCATTGCGGCCACCTTTCTGGGGTGGAAACACCCCGCTATTATAGCATTATTGTTTACTTATGACAATAGAGCCGGCTATCTTCTAGTGAGATATTCACTTGCTCATTCTTTCTATACATCTCGAATGCGGAAATGCGGAACAACCGCGAAATTTTGGGGGCAAGAGCGAGTCAGCATACTTCCGCATTGACAACTATCAATACAATAGCTCATACTTGTGAATGAAAAAGATCAGCAGGTTACTGTGAGCGAGGAACACATGCAACGGCGGCCTGAGAATCACGCAGCACGCGCGATACGCACGCGAAGGACACAGCCTTCGCTTCCGGTAAACACATTACCCACGGCTCCGCAGGTCGTGCCAGAACAACAAAACCGCGCGACGCCACAACCGCCCATCAAGAAACGCCCTAATCTTGCCCGGCGTGTCGCCTGGAAACTGGCCGGTTGGGGAGTGCTGCTGGCCATACTCTATTTCGCCCTTTATCCGCTGCTGGCCGGAGCTATCCCGGGCCGCACAACGGCGAAACAGGCGTTGTATGCCATCTTTCCCTGGCTGCCGCGTCTTTACTGGACAACCCTGGCCCCCATTCTCGCGCAGGGCCTGAGCAGGCTTCCTCCATTCAATTTGACCAGCAATGGCCCTGGCAGCTATGCCAACCTGCTCCTCGCGGTGCTGGCGCTGGCTTTCATCATCCTGCTGTTCTGCGTGCGCGCCGGCAGTAGGGTGGCGAAGGAGAAACTTTCGCGCCAGGACGCCCAACGTATTTTCTTCGTGATATTCGCCTTCACAGTCCTCTTCAGCATCATTTTTGTCGTGGCTCCAGCTGTGCAATCGCAAGACGTATTTTTGTATAGCGCATACGGGCGCATAGTGGCAGTGGAGCGCCTGAATCCGTATGTACTCCAGGGGGCTATTGCCAGAACAGTTGGCGGCAGTGCTCCCTATGGCCCGCTCTGGATTGATTTAACGCTGCCGCCGGCCCTACTATCTCACGGTAATGCCGGCATTAGCCTGCTCGCATTTCGCCTGGTGGCGCTGCTGGCGCACCTGGCAAATACGCTGCTGATATGGTCGATCCTCGCGCGGCTCAAGCCACAGACGCGCATTTCCGGCACGCTCCTGTATGCGTGGAACCCACTAATACTCCTGCTGGGCATCGGCGAGATGCATAGTATAATCGTGGTCGCGCTGTTCATCCTGCTCTCGGTTTACCTCTTGCAACGCAAATCCAACATGCTGAGCTGGGTATTCCTGTTGCTGGCAGTGTTGATCAATCCGGTATGCCTGCTCCTGTTCCCGCTTGCCCTGCGCCTGCTATGGAAAGAATCGCGCGCGCTGGGACGCGGACTGCGCGTGCTGTGGTGGCTTGCCCTGCTCTGCCTTTCGGCGCTCATTGTCGTGCTGGCCTATTTCCCTTACCGCCAGGGCTGGAGTATAAGCGGTATGCTGGCAAATATAGGGAGCAACTTCTGGCCCAATAGTGCCGCCAATTCGCTGGATGCTGTGTTGCTGCATCTTCCGATAGCCTCTTCACCCGCGCTGGCCTGGATTATCGCTCCCCATCACTGGATGATTCTGGCGCTGGTCATAGCGGGTATCATGCTGCTCTTCGGACTCTGGCTGGTGGACACGCTGGAACTGGCCCTGTTCTTTGATAGCTGGCTATTCCTGATCTTCTTGCTGCTCGCGCCCGTAAACGCGCCGGAGTATATCCTGTTACCGCTGGCGCTGGCGATTGTTAGCGCGAGTCGCCCCACCATCCTGCTGGCAATACTGCTCGCGATGGGAGCAGCCCTGGAGTACTATTTCTTGCTCTGGCCATCGCCCTGGCCCGCGCTGGCTCTGGTCACGCTAGGATTACCCCTCCTGGCCTGGGGTTGGACGCTCTTTATTACCTCTTCCTGGCACATGGCCCATCCCGAGAATGAGGAGCCGCCGGTCAAGCCACCACCAGGGGGCTTCAGCTTCTCGCGTCCATCCTGGTCGCGTCCATCGCGCCCCTCCTGGCCCAGACGTGGTTAAAACTATTGCGCAATCCGGTCGAGTGTGCTATACTAGCTGCGCACGCGGGGTTTATTCCTGAAAAAGGCTTCTCTGCGCCTTTGACGGAACAAAAGTGGTGGCTCGAAATTGAGTTGGGGTCCATTCCTCCAATTACTCACCACCTGCACTGCCTCTCCTTTCTGCGTCTATGCACGCAAGCAGATGGATTTGCAGAAAATTACGAACTGATAGAAACCTGTGCCTTGCCCCGCCAGTTATGAAAGAGAAAGAAGAACATGAAGCAGAAACTGAAAACACACAAAGCTATGGCCAAGCGGGTCAAAGTGACCGGCTCCGGCAAATTCATGCGCCGTAAGGTTGCGCTCAACCACCTGCGCCGCAACAAATCACCTGAGGCCATCCGTTCGATGGACAAGAAGTTTCCACTGGCGACCGCCGATACGCGCCGCCTGAAACGCCTGCTCCCCTATTCTTTTTAGTTAGTTGGTTAACTCATTTGAAGTTTGCAGATGAAATGATTCGAACGGAGGAAAGTAAAAGACTATGCCAAGAGTAAAACGTGGCGTCCCAGCACACAAGAGGCATAAGAAAATTCTGAATATGGCCGAGGGCCACCGTGGTACGCGCAAGCGACTCTTCCGGCCCGCGCATGAATCCGTCATGCGCTCGATGGCCTACATGTATCGCGACCGCCGCAACCGCAAGCGCGACATGCGCCGCCTCTGGATCACGCGCATCAATGCCGCGGCTCGCATGCACGGCGTCAGCTACAGCAAGCTGATCCACGCCATCCATACCGCCAATATCGAGGTGGATCGCAAGATTCTCGCCGAGATGGCCGTCCGTGATGAAGCCGCTTTCACGGCGCTGGTAGAGAAGGCATTAGCAACAATCGTGTAGCAACCTGGGAACGCAATTTTCATGACACGGATTACCAGCCCTACCAATCCGCGTATTCGCAAGCTGCACGACCTGGATACAACGAGAGGCCGCAAAAAAAGCGGCCTCTTCTTCATGGAGGGTCCGCACCTGCTCGCGTCGTTGCTCGACGCCGATATTATGCCCCGCGAGGTCTATTACGCGCCTGAGTTGCTCTCGCGTACAGCCCAGGGTAGATCGCTGCTCGCCCGCCTCCTGCACGCGCCCACCTTGCATGAAGACCAGCTTATAGAGGTCAGCGAACGGGTAATTGAAACGCTGGGTGAGGCCCAGACATCGCAGGGTGTGATCAGCGTTCTGCCCTTAGACGCGCTCGACCCTGATCTTTTGCGAGCCAGGCGCGCCCCGGCGAAACGGCCCATCTTGCTCATCCTGGACAGCCTGGCCGACCCGGGTAACCTGGGTACGATACTGCGCACCGCATTAGCGGCCAACGCAGACGAGGTATTGCTCAGCCTCAACTGCGCGGACTGCCTCAGCCCAAAGGTGGTGCGCGCGGCAGCGGGAGCGCACGTGGCCCTGCCCGTGCGAGCCGACCTTCCCTGGGAAGACATCGAAGAGCGCGCCATACATCATTGTGGCAAAGAGAAACGTATCTTGCTGGCCGAAGCCGGAAGCCCATACCTCTACTACGAGCAAGATTTGACGCAGCCGCTGGCCCTGATTATCGGCAGCGAGGCACACGGTCCCTCACCGGAAGCACGCAGGCTGGCGACACGTATGATTTCCATTCCACTAGCGAATGGCGTGGAGTCGCTGAACGCGGCGATGGCGGCGGGGATTATTTTGTTCGAGGGGGTGAGGCAACAGAGGCTATGATTCTTTCACCTTCTCCAGCGCCTCCTTCAACTGCTCGTACACCACATCCAGGTGTTCTGGCATCACCTTGACATCCGCCAGCACTGGCATGAAGTTGGTATCGCCGTTCCAGCGCGGAACGACGTGCAGGTGCATGTGTTCGGCATAGCCGGCCCCTGCGACTTTGCCCTCGTTGATGCCCATGTTGAAGCCGTCGGGCTTCATGGCATAACGCAGCGCCTTCAAAGCTAGCTGCGCCTGCTCCATCAACTCGCTGAGCGTCGCGCTATCCAGCTTCTCGATGCTGCCTACATGTTGATAGGGCGCGATCATCAGGTGGCCGTTGTTGTATGGATAGAGGTTCAACATCATATAGCAGCGCTCGCCGCGGTACAGGATATGGTATTCGACATCGCGGTGAGCGGCAGGCTGCGCGCAAAAAATGCACTCGTGTTCTTTCTCGGTTGCCTGTGGTGTTTTGGGCGCGATATATTGCATGCGCCAGGGTGCCCATAAAGTTTCCATAGTGCTAGTATAGCACAATTCGGTTGGAAAAATTCATCAGAGTGGGGAACCACGCCAGGTAATCAGCGGTCAGGCCCCGGTAGGATTTTCCGGCAGCGGAATCCAGGATTCTGCCCAGTTGTGAATGGCATCCACGACAGGCTTAAGGTCTTGCCCCTTCTCGGTCAGGCGGTACTCGACACGCACGGGAATCTGGGGATAGACTGTGCGTTCAACGATGCCCTCTTCCTCCAATTCGCGCAGGCGGTCGCTCAGCACGCGGTCCGAAAGGCCGTCTACCGCGGAGGTAAGCTCGCAAAAGCGTTTTGGCCCGCTCATAAGAGCGTCCAGCAATAGTCCCGTCCAGCGCTT
The DNA here is from genome assembly GCA_035653615.1 of Ktedonobacteraceae bacterium. NCBI lineage: Bacteria > Bacillati > Chloroflexota > Ktedonobacteria > Ktedonobacterales > Ktedonobacteraceae > Ktedonobacteraceae bacterium. The sequence continues at coordinate 75,471 of DASRBN010000001.1, forward strand.
CCCTAATAGCTGAATAGCGTGTTCGTAGCGTGGGCACATCTGGTGCTGCGGTGATGTAGTTGTCTCTGTTGGCTTCGTCGCCATGGCTCCTTGTCTGCTCTTTCTGATCAAAAGTTGATCTTCTCAGCATTAGCTACCTTAACTATACCATATCTGCTGCTCTAACGCAAGGGACGCTACTATTAAAAAGTAAGCAATGATGCGCAACCCTTTTCAACCTGCTAAACTGCTCATTTATCCAGGTCATTACTAGCCGAATGGGTGATGCTGGCCCCCTCCATCGCGGCATATAGTAGGGGCGGAAGTGGATGTGGCGGGGACAGAGTTCTTACACGTGTAAGCCCCGCGGTCGTCCGCTCCTACGAACCATTTTGTATATGCACATTCAGTGTTACGAAAGAGAAGAGAAAATGGATCAATCAACCACAGCAACCTCTGAAACGAGCCTGTTGAAAACGCTTTCCGACCAGATGGCCGGTGCTGTCGCGCGCGTTGAGCCGGCACTGGTACTGGTCAATGGCCGCCCGCGCCAGCCAGCCAGTGGTATCGTCTACGCGCCTGACCTGGTGCTGACCGCCGATCACGTGCTTGAGCGCGAGGAAGACCTGACCATTCAGACGCACGATAAGCGCACCCTACCGGCGCAATTTGTGGGCCGTGACCTTGCTACCGACCTCGCGGTGTTACGCGTGACCGATCTCGGAATCGCAAAAGCCTCGTTCGCGGTGGAGACAGCGCGAGTCGGCCAGCTTGTGATGGCCGTTGGGCGTTCCGCGAGCGAGGGCACAATGGCAAGCGTGGGCATCGTCAGCGCGGTTGGTGGCCCGTTGCGCACCGGGCGCGGAGCCACGCTCGAACGCTTTATTCGTACCGACGCCACACCCTATCCTGGCTTCTCAGGAGGCCCCTTGATCGACTCGCAGGGAGACGTGCTGGGAGTCACTACCACCGGACTGGTGAACGGCATCGCGCTCGCCATACCTGCCTCCATCGCCACGAGCATTGCCGAAATCCTGGCGCAACAGGGCTACATCAAACGAGGCTACCTGGGCATCAGCAGCCAGCAGGTACAGCTTCCGCCTTCACAACGAGCGGGACGAGCGCAGGAGCAGGGATTATTGATTGTAAAAGTCGATGATGACAGCCCGGCGCAAAAAGCTGGACTGCTGCTCGGCGATATCCTGGTGGCATTGGATGGTCAGGCAGTAGATGACGCCGAGGAGCTGCGCCTTCTCCTGTCAAGCAACCGCGTCGGAAAGACGATACCCGTAGAGGTCATTCGCGGCGGCCAGCTTCAAACATTGCAGGTCACGGTTGGACAACGCTCGTAATTGCAGTACCCTTGACATCGCAGTACCCTCGAAAGGTCGTGGAAGGACATCGCTCCTGTCCCTCCTGGAGGGAGAGCATACACATCAGTTCCGAAACGGTCAAGCGGAAATGCAATAAGGACAAAAGCATGACACAAACAATTTTCGATACGACAGCGCCCGGGCCGCTATTGCCCGATGTGTTTTCCGCCGAGCTCATGCGGCTCATTGAGCGCGTGAAGCCCGGCATCGTGCAGGTGCGCAACGAGGGGCGTGGCGCTGGCACCGGCATTATCTGGCGCTCGGATGGCACGATTATCACCAATCATCACGTCGTGCCCAATGATGAGACTGGTATCCAGGTACATCTCGCGGACAATCGCGTGCTTGAGGCGAAGGTAATCGACCGCAATCCTAGATTAGACCTGGCAGCGCTCAAGGTGACCGCGGATAACCTGACCGCCTTGCCCGCGGGCGTTTCCTCGCGGCTGCGCGTGGGCGAGCTGGTCTTCGCGATTGGTCACCCATGGGGACAGCGCTGGGTTGCCACCGCCGGTATTGTGAGCGGCGTTGGCACACTTCAGGCAACCGGAGACGCTAAAACCCCGCAACATATCAAATCGGATGTACGCATCGCGCCGGGCTATTCGGGCGGTCCATTGCTCGATGCCTCGGGCCACGTCGTCGGCATCAACGCCATGATTTTCGGCGGCGACCTCGCGGTCTCCATCCCTGGCGATGTAGTCAGCAACTGGATCGGCGTTCAACGGCGCCAGATCGAGCTGAATTTTGAGGTGATGCCTGTCGAAATTCCGGCTAATTTGCGCAAGGGGATCGCCGCCGGTCGCGAAGCAGGCCTGCTGGTAGTCGGCTCCAATTTCAATGGCGCATCGGAACATGCCGGTTTATTCATTGGAGATGTGCTGCTCGGTGTACTGGATGGCAAAGTGGACATGCAACCCCTTGATGATGTAACCTCCCTGGTAGAAGGTCTGGCGCATCTCGATTCTGAAGCAAAGGTCGGATTCCAGATCATTCGTGGAGGCAACATTACCATGATCGAAGTACCGTTAAAGACTTTGGAGCGTACCCACGCATGATTCGCGTCTTCGTTCTCGCGCCGGCGCCTATGATGCGGGCAGGCTTGCAGACGATGCTCACAACCGCGGACATACAGGTGGTGGGCGAGTCCGCTGAGCCTGCCGGCCTCCTTGGCACTCTGCCGGATATCGATGTGCTTGTCGTGGCGGATGAAAAGACACTGGAAGACGTAGCACGCGCCATACGTTCAAGCCGGAGCGGAGATATAATAGCTATCGTCGCGCTATCGAATAGCGACGAGTATGCTGCATCGATACTGCGTTCCCTGTCACTATCTGGCTGGAGCATCGTACCGCTGGATGTTTCTACCGCGCAGCTGCAGGCGGTGATTGTGGCAGCCGCGCAGGGATTTGTTACATTGCCAGCGCCTGCCGCGGAGCGCATACTGGGGCAGTCAGGCCAGCGCGTACCCGTTGAGGCGATGCATATCGATGCTCCAGATGAGCCGCTCACATCGCGCGAACGAGAAGTACTGGAGATGCTAAGCCGCGGATTATCGAATAAGATGATCGCGCGCCGGCTTTCGATCAGCGAACACACGGTGAAATTTCACGTCTCATCGATTTATACCAAACTCGGTGCGGCAAGCCGGACAGATGCTGTCAGCCGTGGTGTGCGGCGCGGCTTGATCACCCTTTAGTCGATTTACTGAGATTCGCGAGAGTTGCGTGACACTACAGCACAATAAGGATCAAAACATGTCCCACATCCTGAAGCCGCCATGTGAAGACGGGGTTATCCAGGCTGCGCCGGAACCGAAAACCGTATCTGGCCGGCTAACCAGCACGGGGGCGGTGGCAACCGCTCTCGAGCGAACCGGCAATATCGGCCCCTGGGTTCTGCTAGCCACCATCCTGGGGTCGAGTATGGCCTTCATTGACGGCACCGTAGTCAATGTGGCGTTGCCGGTGCTGCAAACAGACTTGAGGGCAACAGTCGCGGACGTGCAGTGGGTTGTGGAAGCATATTCGCTCTTCCTCTCGGCCCTGATTCTGGTGGGAGGGTCGCTGGGCGATCTGTATGGACGCAAGCGCATCTTCGCCGCCGGCATCACGCTTTTCACCCTGGCCTCGGTAGTATGCGGCGTGGCTCCAACTATCACCTTCCTGATTATCGCGCGAGCAATTCAGGGTATTGGCGGCGCATTGCTGGTGCCCGGTAGCCTGGCCATCATCAGCGCGACGTTTGATAGCAAGCAGCGCGGGCAGGCGATAGGCACGTGGTCAGGCTTCACGTCGATCACTACGGTGCTGGGGCCGGTGCTGGGAGGATGGCTGGTGCAGAACGCTTCGTGGCGCTGGGTGTTCTTTATCAATGTGCCGGTGGCGGTGATTGTGTTGACCATTTTGTTCTGGCGCGTGCCGGAAAGCTACGGCGAGGAAACCAGCCGCCGGCTCGACTATCCCGGCGCGTTGCTGGCAACGTTGGGCCTGGGAGGCATTGTTTTCGGGCTGATCCAGGCCGGTAGCACCGGCTTCGGCGATCCCGAGGTACTGGTTGCCCTGGCAGTCGGCGCAATCGCGCTGGTTGCGTTCCTCACTGTGGAGGCGCGCAGCCGCGCTCCTATGGTACCCTTGAGTCTGTTCCGCTCGCCAACGTTCAGTGGCGCCAACCTGTTGACGCTCCTGCTGTATGCTGGACTGGGAGGGGCATTGTTCTTCGTACCGTTCAACCTTATCCGCGTGCAGGGCTATACTCCCACGGAAGCGGGAGCCGCTACCCTGCCTATGATCATCATCTTGTTCCTGCTATCGCGCTGGTCGGGCGGCCTTGTGAGTCGCTACGGCGCGAAGATCCCGTTGGTCGTCGGCCCGGTAATCGCGGCAGCAGGTTTCGCGCTTTTCGCGCGCCCCGATATTGGGGGCAGTTACTGGACAACGTTCTTTCCTGCCGCGGTCGTGCTGGGCCTGGGCATGGCAATCGCCGTTGCGCCGCTGACGACGGCGGTGATGGGCTCGGTGGGGCCGCAGCGGGCCGGCGTAGCCTCCGGCATCAATAATGCTGTATCGCGCACAGCCGGGCTGATCGCCATCGCTGTACTGGGGCTTGTGGTCCTGGCCGTCTTCGGTAACAGTCTCGACAGCCATCTGGCAACGCTCAGCGGCTCCATCTCACAGCAGGTTCTGCAAACGATTCACGCCCAACGAACCTTGCTGGTTGGCATACAAATACCATCCGGCATCAGTCGCCAATCGCACGCTGCTTTGCAGCAGGCTATCAATGAATCGTTCGTAGCGAGTTTTCGCGTCGCTATGTTCATTGCCTCCGGCCTTGCCCTGGCAAGTGCGCTGAGCGCCCTATTGCTGATCGAAGGGAAGCCAAAGAGCAACGTCCGCCCATAGGGGCCAATTCATCGGGCCAGCGCCGGTGATGAGTTTTCACCAGCAAAATCGGGAAGCAGCAGTGAATCGTGCGATTATCGGGAAGGAGCATGACACGACTGAGGCTGCCCGGATGACCGTTTCTGGGTGGTTAAATTCATTTACCGGCCACAACACACAAAGGAGATTTCTATGGCAAAGCAATGTACGCATCTTAACGAGATACGCGACGTCACACCGAGCGCTAATGGTTGTGAGGACTGTTTGAAAACGGGTGATACCTGGGTACACCTGCGCATCTGCCTGGAGTGCGGGCATGTTGGCTGCTGCGATTCCTCCAAAAATAAGCACGCCACCAAACATTTTCATGCCACACACCATCCCATTATCCAATCATTCCAGCCAGGCGAAGACTGGCGCTGGTGCTACGTTGACGAGATGATGGTTTAGGTTTTAGCCTGAAAATGGATGAAAAAATTTCTGCGCAGAAATTTTTTCATCCATTTTCAGGCCGCTCAAGCTAATCGTGAACGGTCTCGCTCTTCCACTCGCACGTTTCAGGAATGGCTTTCTTGAGCGCCTCGGCAAGGCTGTCGATATCCGTCACATCATCGCGATAGACTGCCCACGCCTTCGTCTTCTGTTCGGGAGTCGCGGGTTTGCGGTACACAATCACGCTGATGCGCTTCCCATTAGGAAAAAACTCCTCTTTGATGCGCGTTAAATCCTCCCAGCGCACCTCGATTACCTCGCCATTCTCACTCCGCTTCACAAGGGCCTCCGGTTCCAGGGTAATGGTGAATGGAACGGGAGCGATCATGCGCAGGAAGAGAATGAATCCAATAATGAGCAGCATCGCGACGATAGTACTGCCTATGGCGCCAGTCCCCTGGTGAATAGCGATTGCCAGCACGACGATGATGATGCCCGCGACGGCAATGATGGTGATATTTCGTTTGAGCGGGCTCAGACCTGGCCCGACAAAAACCTGGCCCTGCCCTTCTGTTGCAGCCTGTGTTGCCATACTACCTACCCTATCTGCTGTGCCTTTCACTGTGTTATGTATTGTAGCAAGAGGGAGTATGCAATGCAATAGTCCGGTGGCTGGTGATTCCCCAGGACTATTCGTATGAGACTGCAATATGATATACTGTTGCCGTTGTCCCAGTAGGACGTTATCCACCTTAGAGGCAGACGGTATAGTGCTAGTAGGAAATGCCAGGCCGGGAGTAAAAGGCTACATAGGCCAGACATGCTCTTGATTCCCATTCCAGGTATGGTAAAGATGGAGGTTAGCTTCGTGACTACACAGCAAGGGATGTTCCCACATCTACATGGAACTGTTGCCGGGAATTCTGGCCCTCTATCATCGCCTGCTACCAGGATTACCGGAAAGTTGCTGGCGACGCAGGGATACGTAGTAGGAATAGAGATCAGCGGTAGTGGCTCGCATCAATCACTTGCCCTGGCGGACCTGCAAGGCCAGATATTGCATAAGGTGCGTCTCCCACTCGACTACGTGCCGGATACGCAGACGGTGCTGGACATGATCGATAGCATGTACAACGAGGTAATAACGCCTGAAAAGCTGCAAGAGGGGCGTATCCTGCGTGTGGGTGTGGCCGTCGGCGGCCTGGTGGATGCCTCGCGTGGGATTGTTCGCACGTTGCATCACGCCCATTCGTGGAACGATTTCCCTTTACAGGATTACCTGGAGCAAAAGCTCGACATCCCTTGCATCATCGATAACAATGCCAACGCGGCTGCGCTGGCGGAGACACGAGCTGGCGCGCTGTATGAAGAAGGGGAATCCCCTCGTAAGACCGAACGCATAGTACTTTATGTTGGATTGGGACGCGGTATTGGCGGTGGATTAGTCGTCAACGGCAACATCTATCATGGCGCCACCTGTACAGCCGGGGAAATCGGGCATATGATCGTCAAAGAGAATGGCCCGAAGTGTTCGTGCGGAGGCTACGGCCATCTTGAAGCCATTGCCTCGGCGCAGGCAATTGCGCGCGCAATGATCGGACTTTCCGTTGAGTATCCAGAGACCGAGGCCGCTATCCGGCGTGTCACAGGCTCCAGGGCCGAACGTATTACTGTCGAACAGGTATTTCTCCTGGCAGGCGAGGGTGACAAAGTTGCGCAGCGCATCGTTAATGATGTACATGAGTCTCTGGCAATTGCGCTGGCAAATATCGTTCATTTAATAAACCCGGGTGTTATTATTCTGGGCGGCCAGGTAGCCCAGGCTGGCGATCTCTTGATCACCCCCTTGCAAGCGCGATTAGACGACCTGTGTTTGCCGGCGAGCCAGCCGGTGCGTATTATCCAGGGTACATTGGGTTCCAATGCGAACATTACGGGTGCGGTTATGCTAGCTTTACAAGATATATAGATGTACGAGGCTCATTGTGGAAACCGGACGGGTTATTAGTAGGCGCTATTTGCTGGAACATCCCATTCAGCAGGGGCAGATTTGCGCGGTGTTTTCAGGTATGGACCAGGTATTGCAACGCCGCGTTGCGGTGAAAGTTGTGCCTGCTGCTTACATCCCTACCTACCAGCTCGCTATCAAAATGACAGCCTCTTTCTCGCACCCCAACATTGTGGGCATCTACGACATCGTCCCTGAGTCTGAGGCGTTCTATATTGTGCAGGAATATGTAACGGGCGAGGATTTTCCCGCGTTATTGAGAGCACAACTTTCGCCTTACGAGGTCGCGGACCTCGGCTGTCAAATTTGCAAGGCGCTGATCTATGCAGCCAGCCCGTCGCGCCATACCTGTCATGGCGATCTCACACCCGGCGCAATTATGCGCGAGCGCAGCGGCCTCGTCCGCGTGAACAACTTTGCGCTGCCGAGCGACCTTAGCTACTTCGAAAGCTGGTCTCCTGTGGGCGGAAGTGGGGTAGCGATCTCAGACCGGGACCAGTCATGGGGGCAGCTGACCGAAGGACGCCGCGACGATGATACGCGCGCGGTTGGATTATTGCTTTACCAACTGCTCACTTCGCGACCGGCCGGGGCCACGACAGTCGAGCCGCCGCCGGATGGAGGTTTGCGTTTCGCGCGCGGTAACCCGCCAGAATTATGTGAAACCGTCGCGCGCGCAGTGGTACGCCTGCACCCACAACACATCAGCACTCCTGAAGCACTCTATGAAAACCTGAAGATACTCGCGGACCGTTTTGAGCCGCCGATTCTCGCTCCGGCACATATCAATAGCACCTATGCCCATGAGGAGCCGCTTGTCGCGGGTTATCACGCACCCGCGAACCCTGGCATTGCTCCCCGGCTCGCAACAAGAGATACCGAACAACCGGTACAGGGACTTTCAAGCCATCACCCGGAACAACAAAGTATCAAACTCCCTGCTCCGCCCGCGCTCGCTGCCTCACCAACGGTCGCTGACTTCTCGCATAACCCACAACTCGCGCATCAAGCGGCCTACCCGGAACTCGTTGTCAAAAAGAAAGGTGCTTCACCGGCGCTCTTGATCCTGGTGATGGGGCTGGTCGCATTCGCGCTGTTCTTCCTGGTCGGTTACTTCGCGGGACAATTCTTCTTTCATTGATTCTGGTCGGATGTCCAGCGTTGTGCATCGCGACGACGATATTTCGCCATCACTTCAGTGAACGCGCTATCGAGGTCGACGCCTACAGAATTTGCCAGCGAAGCTACGATATAGAGGATATCGCCCAGTTCAGCACTCAGGTTGCTTTCGTCCTCAACGGCCTTTTTTGGTTTTTCACCGTAGCGGTGATTGATCTCACGCGCCAGTTCGCCCACCTCCTCGGCGAGCCGCGCCAGGCTTGAGAGCGGGTGCCAATAATGGCTGTGCCACTCTTCTTTGACAAGATGATCTACTTCTTGCTGAACCTCTACGAGCGTGCGCACGCGATAACTCCTCTCTTTCCTCATATACCTGCGACAGGCTCTTCCAGGCCCTCGACCATATAGGCATGCGACATATTGCGCGAGTTCCAGGCGAAGCCCAGATTGCCTAGCCGGTCCACGATGATCAAGCCTCCCCTGCCGGTAGCTTTCTCGCCCAGCACCGCGATGGCAGCTTCTGCCGCTTCGCGCGCAGTAGCGCCGCGCGCGACAAAATCGGCGGCCCGTTTCGCGAGCAGCAGGCGCACAAAATCTTCACCATCGCCCGTACAGGATATCGCGGCCTGCTCATCAGCATAGAAACCACAGCCCACCAGCGGCGAATCGCCTACGCGGCCAGGGTATTTATTAAAAATGCCACCGGTCGAGGTTGCCGCCGCCAGCCTGCCTGACATGTCGAGCGCTACCGCCCCGACTGTGCCATGTTTCTCTTCCTGGTGCGTTATCGATCCCACCTCACGCCGGTGATAGCGTGGCTCCTGGCCTCCACGAGCTTCTTGCTGCGATTTCCAGATCTGGAATTGGCGTTCTGTCAGCAAATCTTCGAATGCACACTGCGATATTCCGTGCTCGCGCGCAAATTCTATAGCTCCCTTGCCCACCAGCAAAACATGCGGACTCTCAAGCACTTTGCGCGCCAGGCGAATAGGATTTTTGATCAGTTCGACACCGGCAATAGCCCCGACCGCCAGTGCCTGACCATCCATTATACCGGCATCCAGTTCGATATTTCCCTCGGTATTCAAGCAGGCGCCCGTGCCCGCGTTAAAATCGGGGTTATCTTCGAGGGCGCGTACCGCCGCTTCCACAGCATCCAGCGCCGTGCCGCCAGATTGCAAAATACGCCATCCTACACGTGCCGCCTCTTTACATCCGGCCTGAAGAATCTCTACGCGCTCGGGCGCGGCAGTACCGGCACCGCCATGAACAAGAATTGCGATTGGCATACGTCTATTATCTCCTCTTTTTTTCAAGTGTTTTGCAGCAATTGTATCACGAATTTCGCGCAAATTGCCCTATTGTATACGCTCGCGGTTTGTGGTACTCTCTGGAAAAATTTACCGGCAGGAGAAAGTCATATGCAACGTTGTCAATTTTGTGGAGCAGAGTTATCAGATGATGCGCGTTTTTGTGGAAATTGCGGGCGCTCGCCGGCACCCGCGAACTCGCCCGGCGTCTCAATGGCGCAAGGAGCACCGCAGGCGAGTGGTCTGGGGCGTGCAAATCCAACATCACCTTTTCCAGCACCGGCATCGTCCCAACCATCTTCACCCTCATCACAATTTCAAACGCCCTTTCCACAGGCCCCACAGTTCCGGCCATCACCGCAGTCGCCAGCGCAGGACGCTCAGCCGCCATTTCCGGCTCAATTCCAGTCGTCGCCTCAACAGCCCCAACAATCTCCCCAGCAGTTCCGGCAGTTTCCGCAGCCTGGAACTCCTCCCCCATTCTCGCCGGCGCAGCCGCAACAGTTCCAGCAGTCCCCTCAACCTGGGACACCCTCACAATTTCCACAGCAGGCCAGCAGACCCTCCAGGGGCGCCATTCCTCCCTGGCTGCTGATAGCTATCGTGGCCATTATTGTAATCGCGATTGGTGGGGGCGCATTTGCCTTGCTGCACCATAGCACCTCTCCCTCGTCTCAATCGAATTCTTCAGGCGCTTCGTCCAACCCGGCGACGAAATTCACACCCGTTTCGTCCTGCATAGCCAATGCCAGCCATTCAGCCAATCTCACCTTCTCTGGCGCAGTGAGCGGAAATATGGTGATCTCATCGTTTATGGGCTGCGGTCCTCTCACCTACCAGGGCCAGCAGGGCTACGTGGGCAATGCCAGCGGCTCCATCGGCCATGCAAACTACAACTTTCTATTCGCGGCGCTTGGCTATACGGGTCCCGGCACGTATACCTTTCCTAAGGTTGCAACGACATTAGATCAGCAGGGAGGCAACACGCCGAAGAGCTGGGTAATTGATCCAACTGCCAGCAACACGATCACCATTAATAGCGATGGGAAGTCAGGCACGTTAAGTCTTCACCTGATCGATCCCACAGATATCGCCGCTAAAGTCGGCGTAACCGGCAGTTGGTCAAGCTAAGAGGAATCAAAGGTCCATAGCAAACCGTTCTGGATGGTTGGGGTCAATCAGAACTGGAACCAGGCTTCCTTTTTCGTAATTTGGAACCCGGTCTATCATCCATGTCCAGAAGGTGTAGGTTTTGCCGGTTCTGGGATGAGTCCACGTGGCCGTGACATAGTAATTATCCCGTGTAAAACCGGCTGAGGTTTTTCCCATTTCATGTCGTATTGATGTCACCATCGCAACAATGCGTCTTCCATGATGCTTCAACCACTGCATTTGATGTATTTGATAGGCGACAAACGCGATTATGAGGGCCATAGTTCCGGCTGTTAAGCTCACAGCCGTCAATAGTGATGTATTCATGGCCATTTTCCCTTTTTCACTCGAGAAGAAAAACGACTTAACTACCTAATTTCAGTATGATGGTTATATTATACGGTTTTAATTGTAACCTGTCAAGTCATATTTGCCGGTTACTTAAGTGTTTTAAACATTGCGCACGGCCCGGAAGCCGATTTCAGGCTGTTTCCGGGCCGTGCAGTCTTGTGTGTGAGACGGAAGATTGCTGCTATTCGATCATATGGAAGAGCGCGTTAGCAATCTTTTCGGGGTCGGTCTCGCCCCCAAATGACATCACCTTGACGTGCGCATTTTGCGCCTCGACCTGCTGGTAGGCTCGCAGCGCCCGGTCGTGTTCGGGTCCATAGCCAATAATCGCCAGCACCACGTACATGCTCCCTGCTGCTCGTGCCACCGTACTCTGGAAGGTATCGGTATCGTCAGCCTCACCATCGGTGATAACGAGGGCTAACAGGAGCGGGCGTTCTGCCGCCGGTTCCGACCCGAATTCATCGGTATAGGTCTTGAGCAACTGGTTGAAGCCCGGCATGATGCGTGTTCCACCGGCCCAGCGAATCTGGCTCCACTTCTGCTGCAAGTTATTGGGATTCAGATCACCGATATCGAATGCCCGTCCATCGGCGAACGTGACGGTGCGCAGGCCGCCGCCTTCTTCCTCCTTCGCGGCCTGGCTATCGGCCGCGGCCAGGCGAGCCACGATAATACTGATTGCCTCTCGGATGGTATCTTTGCGTGGCGTCGGATCGTTCTCTGAAGTACCGTAATTCATAGAACCCGTCGTGTCGAGCAGGAGCATTGGCTCCTTCTCTTGCTCGGTTGGGGCGGGCTGATTTGAGGCTGAATTCGGGCCGCTATTCGTATACATATGCAATTTCTCCTTTTGTCACTTCAGTTTGATGTTATTCTATACCATGCACTACAAACAACATGTACAGGGGCATGGTTTCCCTGTACATCTAGACGATGAGAAATCCGCGAAGCTGGAAGATCATTCTCCCTTCGAGGATGATTCTGTCAAAAGCCCCTGTTGAGCAGATGGCCCTCCGATTTGCTGGCGCATGGCGGCCAGTTCCGCTTCGACGTTGTGCTGAGAAGAGATTTGCGCCAGCTGGTGATCGAGGTCGGTTGAGCTACCGCCGCCAAGCAAGCCCTGATCGCCAAGCGCGCCGGAATCCAGCAGCGCATCGATGGCATCGGCGCGTGATTGCATCTGTAAGACATGCTCCTGGGCGCGCTGCATGGCTAGATTCATCTCGGCAGATTCTTTCGATATGCCAGTCGCGACCTCACTGATATGGACAGAGGCTTTTGCCGCCTGGTACTGAGCCTCGACCATCTCTTTCTGAGTGCCAAAATTCGAGACTCTCTGTTCCGCTTGCTGCACAAGTTGCTCGATTTTTTGGTGTTGCGCCTGGAGTTGCGCAAGTTGCTGCTTGTATCCGTCAACCTGGGCAGACAACGCCTCCTTACGCTGGAGTGCCAGGCGGGCCAGGTCTTCACGTCCTTGCTGCATGGCCTGCTGGGCCTGCTGTTGCAGGCGATTCTGTTGCGCCTCAACCTGTGCTTCAAGCAACTCGATATGCTTCTCGTTCTGCACGATGGTTACAAGTCCCTGGCGCAACTGCTGGAGCTGCTCCAATTGTTTGGTGTAGCTGTAATTGAACACCTCGGCCGGGTCTTCAGCCTTTTGCAAAGCATTTTCAGCCTTCATCCCGGTTACAAATTTCAAATGATCAAACAAACCCATTTGGAACTGTCCTTTCTTCTCTGAATATTTACTGGTTTTATCTATTGGTATCCTGCTGTTCTCCGCAAACCTCGGAGAGCAGGTCCAGTACGCTACTTTCCGTGGTTGGTTCGTTCGGAGGCTGTTTGTGGTCTTCTAAGGGAGACCTTTTCTGCGCAGGCAGGTTAGATGTATTCTGGATGGTATCAGGCCCGGATATTACCTGGCTTAGCAGGTCGGGAGCGTCAGGAACAGGTGGCGCTGGCGTCTCCTGAACTGCGCCTGGCGTGGCAATCACCTGATTCAACATATTTGAAACATCAGGGGCCGGTTGTGCTTGCGCGCTCCTGCCTGCCTCAGATTCGGTTACAATCTGGTTCAGCATTTGTGATACATTGGGCGACGGCTGCTCAGGTGGTCTCTGAGGCACAGCTGGCTCGGCAATCACCGCATTAAACAGATCAGCTACATCCGGTTCGGGCGGTGCAGGTGCTGGCGCAGGAGACACCTGCGGTGTGGGTGAATCAGGCGGTGCGGGTGTTCTCCTGATTGGTTCCTGGTAGAAATCTTGTTTGTCGTAATTTTGCTGCCTGTAACTTTCTGCTTGGGGAACCTTGTAAGCTGGCCGCGCATGTAATGCCGGGTTCGCGACCAGCTGGCTTATCTTGAAAAAGCTTTCCATTGCCTCCCAGAGGAATCCCTCGGCTTTATCACTCAGCTCATCCGTAACCTGCCCCTGGCTGATCTGCCCTACCATATCGATGCCGGTGCGCAGGTGGAAGTCTCCGAGTCGTAATTCGCCTTTCATCTGCTCAAGATGTGCCGAGATCGCGGGTGGCACGGGCAATTTGGCCGCATCCAGCGCAAGTTCATATTTCGCCAGCAATCCGGCGGCCCAGTCTCGCATTTCCTGAGCCGCCCCGATGATTCCCTGCAAGTGTGGAAGTGGAAATCGCTCGCTCGCGCCCCGGACATGCGGACCGAATGGAAGCGGCAAGGAGTAGGAGAGAGGAATGTAGTCAGGATTCGACGATGCTTTAATGGCCTCCTCAAGGTATGGCTCGATATGTTCGCACAGTGCCAATGCCTGATCGTAACTCACACGGGGCAAATAGTTCGTAGCGCCAGCGTTCGCCGTGGCATAGGCTTTCAGCAATTCCTGCACAAATACGATGTTTGTACGGCAGGCGCGCACGAATGCCAGCGCATACCCCATCCTGGCATAGGCATCCCATGGCGCCATTCCCTGCATGATAAGCGTATCTACTTCGTCGTCGATCTGCTGCCAGACCTCTTCGATCTGGCTTGCCGAGCGTAAATATCCCTGTATCGTGGCATCGCTCACCTCACCATAGATATTGCTCGCGATGAATCTCTGCAGCCATTGGCCCATATCTCGCTCGATTCTCCTTTTCATCGCACTTTTTGGTCTCTTTCTCACTGCCCAACGGTAAACGTGGCAGACCTGGATTTTTGAGAGATAAAAATCCGCCCGTTGACAACCCCTATCTTTGCCTGTTACCCTATCATACAACAGACAATGGTTTTTAGCGGCACCTGTGCAGGATACCGTGACCCCTCTTGAAGGAGATGTGCATGAGCCAGCCTCTCAATGGAATTCGTGTTCTCGACCTCTCGCGCCTGCTCCCTGGCGCCTATGCATCGCAGATGCTGGCGGATTTCGGCGCCGACGTCATCAAAGTCGAGGAGCCGGGCAGCGGCGATTATGGACGTTTTATGCCACCCCATGGTGCGGGCGGCATGAGCCTGTACTACCTGGCCATCAACCGTAATAAACGCAGTATCACCCTCAATCTCAAATCGGCTGAGGGACGCGAGATATTCCTGCGCCTGGTGCGCGACGCCGATGTGCTGCTGGAAAGCTTCCGTCCCGGTGTGCTGGAACGCCTGGGCCTGAGCTACGAACAACTTCAGGAAGTGAAACCGGGCCTGATCTACTGCGCCATCAGCGGCTACGGGCAGGATGGCCCCTATCGCCTGCGCGCCGGACACGACCTGAACTATGCTGGCTATGCCGGCCTGCTCCACTACAATCGCGCGCCCAATGGCGAACCTGTCATGCCTGCTACACAGTTCGGCGACCTGGCCGGAGGGAGTTTTATGGCCGTTATCGGCATTTTGACCGCGCTGCTGGGCCGCAATCAGACGGGCGAGGGACGCATGATCGATGTCTCCATGACCGAGGGCGTCATGGCGCTGCTGCCACTCTTTGCCACTGCCTATTTAAATACCGGGGAGGCTCCCTATCCAGGGCGGTCCGCGCTTGATGGCGGACTTCCTTGCTACAATATCTATGAAACGGCGGATGGCAAGCACGTTACGCTGGCCGCGCTCGAATATAAATTCTGGCATACCTTCTGCACCCGTGTTGGACACCTGGAATTGCTGCCGTTTCACACCCCTGCCGGTCCCGGCGAGCGCGAGCAGGCCATGGACATGCTGCGCGCCATCTTCAAGACTAAAACACGCGACGAATGGATCGCGGAACTGGCCGATATCGATGCCTGTGTTGGTCCCGTCTACAGCATCGACGAGGCGCTCAACGACCCGCATGCCCAGGCGCGCGGCACCAGCGTCACTGGCGCAAAACTGCCCGAAACAGGCGAAACGTTCCGCACGCTACCAACGTTTCCCCGCGTATCTGGTGTCGCGGACGAGCAACGTTACCCGCCACCCGGGTTGGGCGAGCATACCAACGAGTTGTTGCATGAAGCCGGTTACAGCGATGAAGAGATCGCGCAATTTCGAGCGGCAGGAGTGATATGAGCAAACACCGCGACATCGAACAGGCCGAGCGCACGATGGTGCCTTACCTCGACGACCTGAAAACCATCGTCAATATCGACTCCGGCACCTATACTAAGTCCGGCATAGATCGCGTCGCATCGTACTTACAGGAGCGTTTCTCGGCCTTCGGCTTCTCAACGCACATCGAGAAGCAGCAAGAATACGGAAACCACCTCATCGCCACCCATACCGGTAAGGCGCCGCATGGTCCGCGCATCCTGCTGATCGGGCATATCGATACCGTCTTCGCCGAAGGTGAGGCCGAGCGCCGCCCTTTTACCATCATGCAGCGCGACGGGAAACGCATCGCTACAGGTCCGGGGGTCCTCGATATGAAATCGGGCGTCCTGATCGGTATGTACGGGCTGCATCTCTTGATAGATGCGCAGGAGGACAACTATTCCAGCGTGACCTTCCTCTGTAATAGCGACGAAGAGATCGGCTCGCCGAGCAGCCGGCCAATCGTGCAGGAACTGGCGCGGCAATCCGACGCCGTCTTAGTGCTGGAGCCGGGACGCGCGGAAGGAACCGTTGTTTCTTCGCGCAAAGGCTGCGGCCAGTACCGTGTAGAGGTGCATGGTCTATCCGCCCACGCGGGCGTCGAACCTGAAAAGGGGCGCAATGCCATCCTGGAGCTTTCTTACCAGGTGCAAAAGATGCAGGCGCTCAACGGCACCATTCCGGGAGCCACGCTCAGCGTGGGCATCATTCGCGGCGGCGAGCGCACCAACGTCGTACCGGACTACGCCTATTTTGATATGGACGTGCGCGTAAGCGACCAGGCCGGTCTCGAAGCGTTGGAAGCAGCCATGCGCAACGTAACGAAGCAAAACGTGCTGCAAGGCACGCGCATCACGCTCAGCGGCAGCGTCCTGGTTCCCCCGTTTGAGCGCAATACAGCCAACGCCCGGCTCGTCGAACTGGTCAAGGAGGCCGGTCGCGAACTCGGCCTGAAGATACAGGACGTGGGCAGCGGAGGCGCATCGGATGCCAACACCTCCGCCGCACTGGGCATACCAACGCTGGATGGCTTAGGCGCCGGTGGCGGCCTCGCGCACAATCCCGGCGAATATATCGAGCTGGATTATTTGCCGAAGCGTATTGCATTGCTGGCAGGACTGGTGAAGAAGATCGGCGCGTAAAATCGTGTTCTGGCCCGGTGATTCCCAAAAGAAGCCATAGAAATTTGGCCAGGGATTCTTCGCTGCGCTCAGAATGACAGGCCCCCGCAGACAGCCGGCTGTCTGCGGGGGCCTGTCATTCTGAGCGCAGCGAAGAATCCCTGGCGCGAAGTCGTCGATTCGCCCTGAGCACTCGACAGGCCGTTTCCGATATGCTACACTTGAGAAAAAGGGCAGGAGGAAACTCAATGTGGCCGGGCAATACGATGATAACGTCAAAAAGTTGATCGAGGCGAACCCACAAGATTTTGTGGCGCTGGCAGTCAAAGGAGGACAATTCGAGGCGATACTCGATAAAGAACTGAAGACTACCCATATCTTTGCTGACGCTTTGCTCAAGGTGAGACAAAATGGGAAACCCATGCTGGTGCATTTTGAATTCCAGAGCGGCGAGGATCCTCATATGCCGGAGCGACTCCTGGAATACAATACGCTAGCATCGCGGGAACACGATTACTGGCCGGTCTCGTCATGCGTCATTTACTTGAGGAAGGTAAACAATTCGCCAACCTCACCTTTTATTCGCAAGTTACCGGACAGCGAAGAGGTGGTAATCTTCCACTTTAAGAGTATAGAACTGGCGAAAATATCAGCAGATGAATTTCTGCAATCGGGTGGGATTGGCCTCTCACCACTTGTGACGCTGACGCAGGGTGGGACAGAACATAACGTAGTCAGAAAGATGATTGCGGGGCTTCAGTCCTCTGGAAAAACAAATCTACTCGTGATCGCATCGGCAATTGCGTCACTAGCCTTTGAAGGTAAAAGTGTAGCCGAGCAGGAATGGCTGGAAAGGACATTCGCAATGCTAAACGACACACTACGCAGTACAAAATTCTATCAAAAAATTTTGAAGGAGGGCCGTGAAGAGGGCCGTGAAGAGGGTCGCGAAGAGGGTCGTGAAGAGGGTCGCGAAGAGGGTCGCGAAGAGGAGCGCCGGCGAGAGCTTCAATTGCAACGAGATGCGCTGGTAGATATTGTTCGTGACCGCTTCCCGGACCTGGTTCGCCTGTTCAAGAAGCAGGCAGTAACCATCGAAGATCCGGTACTTCTGATGCACCTGATTGTTAAAATAAGCACTGCGCAAACCGCTGAAGAGGCAGAGCAGCAACTATTCGCCATTCTGCGGCAAGATAGTGAACACGAAGACGAGCGACGTGAACTACGGTAAGCAGCACATCCACGACCTGCCGATCAACGACATCACCACGCTTGGCCTCTATGCACAGCAGGTGCAGCGAGAGGCGGAGGCGCGCGGAGAAGTATTGCCGCCGGCCGTGCGGTTGCAAATAGGGGAGCCAAGTTTCCGCACGCCGGAGCATATTCGCCAGGCTGCCATCGAATCCATCAACAACGAGCCAATCACTTATGGCCCACCTGTTGGCTGGCCCTGGCTGCGCGAATTGATCGCCGCCAAGATTGCGCGCGTCGATGGTTATGAAGTCGGCCCGCAAAATGTCGCCATCGCCCTGGGCGGTACGGGCGCGATTATGACGACGCTGCTCGCGACGGTGGGCGTGGGCGACGAAGTGCTTATTCCAGACCCGCACTGGCCGCACTATAGCATCCAGCTCGCTACCTGCGGCGCCACCGCCGTTTCATATCCGCTCGACTCTCATAGTGAATGGCTGCCGGATATCGCGCGCCTGGAGCAACTCGTCACACCTCGCACGCGCATGCTGATCATCAACAGTCCCGGCAATCCCACCGGCGCGGTATTTCCTCGCCAGGTCATCGCCGGCCTGCTCGACTTTGCCCGCCGCCATGACCTCTACCTGCTCTCAGACGAAAGCTACGACGAAATTATCTTCGAGGGGCAGCATACCAGCCCGGCATCGCTGATGTCACGCGACGAGTTTGAATCCGGGCGCGTTATCTGCGTCTACACTTTTTCCAAATCCTACTCCATGACCGGCTGGCGCATCGGCTACATCGCAGCCGGTTCGGAACTGATCAAGACCATCTCCTATGTGCTTGACGGCAGCTACACCAATGTCAGCACGATTGTGCAGCGAGCGGCAGCCGCGGCCTTAAGCGGCCCGCAAGACTGCGTTGCCGGGATGCGTGATGCCTATCACCGCCGTCGTGACCTGGTAGTGCGCCTGCTCAAAGAGCATGGTCGCTATCTCTACACTCCTCACGGCGCATTTTACGCCCTGATCGATGTCACGAATCGCGGCCAGAAGCCAGGAAGGCAATTTGCGCTTGATCTCTTGCGCGAGCGCAACGTCGCCGTGGCTGCCGGAAGCAACTTCGGCTCGGTAGCGGAAAATTATGTGCGTATCTCGATGGCCGCTTCAGAAGAGGAGATCGAGCGCGGCGTGCGCGAGATTTGCGAGTTCGCGGACCGCTGAGGAATAGGACAAAATCCTTATTTATATGCCACGACTCCGAACGCCTCCGGCCTGCGCGTGACACGCGCAAAACCGGCCTCCTGCAGGCGTCGCAGCGCGCCTTTCGTCACGCCCCCGCTGGCCTTGCTGTTGGGATCGCCGATATAGTGAAACAGGCGGCCACCGCGTTTGAGAACGCGGTAGAGCTGGCGGTAAAACGCGCCCGAATAGAGATCGCCCGCCAGGCTGAACGTGGGCGGGTCGTGAATAATGCGCGCAAAACTCTCATCCTCGAATGCCTGTACGACTTCGTAGGCATCGCCTATGATCTGCTCGATCTTAGGATTATCGAACAGGGCCTGAGACCAGGGATTGAGCCGTGCAATCTCCTGCGCCCCAGGATCAAGCTCTATCGTCACCACCTGCTCAGCAGTTTTAGCCGCCTCGATGGCCGTGTAACCGAGGCCCGTCGCCGTATCCAGCACGCGCCCCACTACAGGCGTAATGCTGGCAATCTTCCTCGAGGTATCCTGCATCGGGTCGATATCCTTGATGCGGTGCATGACAAACCCGGCGATCAGCATGCTGGGCGCGCCTTTTGTCGGCATCAGGCCGCACACGCGGTTCGTGTACTCCGAGAATACCTGTATGCTTTTGACCGCATCCTCCTCGACCAGGAAGCAGTTGACCTCCGATTTACGAATCTTCTCCAGATTTTGCCAGCTCACCCTCTCGCCGCCGGGAAACACGACACCTTCAGGGGTAAGCGCTACCATCACCCTCGAAAGCCCTAAATCGGGCGAGATTTCGGCTGCATCCAGCCCTTTTTGCCGCGCCATGAAGAGCGGCTCAACCTGGATATAGGATAAAATGATGCGTGTCATTTTTGTGAAGTATTCGCCTTTCGTCACATCCATCACATCGCCGCCCACACCTGCACCGTATTATCGCTTCCCCCCGACGCAATGCGTTTGCCGTCCGGCGACCACGCTACGGCGTCTACGGATGCCCCTGATGTGAAATGGCCCCAGTAGTAGTCGGCGTGGCCGCGATAGATGTAGGCGTGGTTGCCTGTGAGCGCGTCCCAGACCTGCACGGTGCCATCGGAGCTGGCGGAGGCGATACGCTTGCCGTCCGGTGACCAGGCTACGGCAAGTACGTCGGCGGTGTGGCCGGTGTAGTTGAAGACGTTATTTCCGCTGGTCATATCCCATAGCTCGACGGTAGTGTTGGAACTGCCCACAGCCAGGTATCTGCCGTCCGGTGACCATGCCAGGGCATGCACAATGCCGCCCTGGTGGCCGAGATAGCCCAGCACCCTTGCTGTTGTCGCATCCAGCAGCATTACATCACCATTTCCGCCCACCGCGATGCGTTTGCCGTCCGGCGACCATGCCACAGCGTTAAAGGGCGCTGCCTGGCCCCTGCCGTTAGATTGATTGCTGTAACTGGCAACATTTTTCCCTGTCAGCGCGTCCCAGACCTGCACGGTGCCATCGTTGCTGGCCGAGGCAATGCGCCTGCCATCCGGCGACCACACAACGTCATAAACCGCGTCGGTGTGCCCGTGATATGTAGAGACATGGGCGCCTGTGGTAGCGTTCCAGACCTGCACGGTTGTATCAAGCCCGCCGGAAGCGATGTATTGCCCATCGGGCGACCATGCCATGGTTAGCACATCCCCGGAATGACCGCGATAGGTCAGGACATGCCCACCGTTGGAGGCATCCCAGACCTGCACGGTGCCATCGCCGCTCGCCGACGCGATGCGCTTGCCGTCCGGTGACCAGCCCACGGCACTGACGTAATTGGAATGGCCATTGTAGGTGAAGTGGTTGGGAGCCGTCACAAAGTGCTGTACAAAAGTAACATCATTGCCAACATTGGTAAATAGCAGCAGGATAAGGATCAATACAATTACGATGCCCAGGATGATAAAGGGGCGTTTTGAACGCTCGGGCCGCGGTGTTAGAGGCTTGTCAAGTATTGACATAGTTGTTCCTCTTATCTATGCATGTTTGTATCTGCTCTGGTGTCTATTTTATCACTTCTGTTCTAATCATTTTAGTCCGTTACGAGCATTGTAAGCTTTACAAGAAAGCTGCCAGTTCTTTCCTCTGGATAACCCTCACTCCCTTGCCCCGCATCCCAAAGTACACTATAATAACGCTGTCGTGATGTTCCGATGATGTGTGAGAGAAACGTATGCAAATCAGCGAACCCGCGGAATATGCCATCCTGGGGCTGCTTGAAGGGCAACCGATGCATGGCTACGAGATGTTCCAGCAATTCCAGACCGGTACCCTGCGCCAGATCGTTCACCTGGAAATGAGCCAGATGTACGCCTTCCTGAAGAAACTCGAACAACTCAAATATATTGAGGCGGACCTGGAAGCGCAGGGCGCTCGACCGCCGCGCAAGGTCTTCCACCTGACAGGCGCGGGCCGCGAGACCTTTTTTGACTGGCTCAGCAAACCGGTCGAGCGCCCGCGCGAGATTCGCATCGTCTTTCTCATCAAACTCTATTTCACGCAGCGTATTCGCCCGGACCAGATTACGCGGCTCATCGACGATGAAGTGCTGGCCTGCCAGAAATTCCTGGACTATCTTGAGGCGCAGCGGCTCCCCGACGCCCGGACCAGCGACACCGCCTTCTTCGACCATGTCGTCCTGCGCAGCCGCATTCACCAGACGCGCGCCGTCCTGGACTGGCTCCATGAACTGCAAAGCGAGTTCGCCGGCATCTATTGATTTTTGTTTGACGCTCTTCCTTAGCTATGCTACTATCTATTTGAGGATAATCATTGACCAGTTATATGATCATTTACCACCCTACAATAGAGGTTCATCATGCTACTTTTATTTATAGCCGCAACCACATCGCCTGGAACACAGGAGCTTGGTAGCCTGTCTAACTATTTGTTCACATCAGCGGTCGTCATGCTCGTCGTCATGACGCTGGCCTACCTGTGGTACACGCTTGGCTCGGCCCGCTTCGCGAAGGAACTGGCAGTCGAGGGCGCGCAGGCCAGGAGCGCTAGCAAGGCCAGAGCCGGTAAAGCGGCGCTTGCCGGGGGTGGCGTCACGACGCTGGTGCGCAGCGATGTCGTCCTGCATGAGCAGCCGGACGGCGAGCAGCCCATCGCGCTCAACCGCGGCCTGATTGCCATCGGACGCATCGGTACCATCGTGGGATGGATGGCCGTCTTCATGCTGTTCCTGTCATTGCTCTTCCGCACTATTGTGGAGCAGCACGCACCATGGAGCAACCTGTACGAGTTCAGTCTGAGCTTCACCACGGCCCTGCTGCTCTGCTACCTGATCTTCGAGGCGCGTTTCCACGAACGCGTGCGTGCCTGGGGCCTCTACGTCTGCGTCCTGGCAGTTGTCACGCTCGGCATAGCCATCTATCTCGGCATTACTTATAACATGATCAGCGACTCGTCGCAGCTGATCCCCGCGCTGCAAGACCAGCCCATCCTGACCGTTCATGTTTCGATGGCTATTTTCGCCTACGCGCTCTTCAGCGTGGCATTTGGCGCGGGCCTCATCATCCTGGTACAGGGCGGCGAAGGACAACGTTTCACGTGGCTTCCATCGGCAGAGGCCGCCGACGAGCTGGGATACAAAGCCGTCATCGTCGGTTTCCCATTATTGGCCCTCACCCTCATTCTTGGCGCGTACTGGGCAAACTACGCCTGGGGACATTACTGGAGCTGGGATCCGAAAGAGACGTCGGCCCTCATCACCTGGCTGATCTACGCCGTCTACCTGCACGCGCGCGGCATCCGCAACTGGCGCGGCAAACGCGCCGGCTGGCTTCTGACCATCGGTTTCATCGCGACGCTGTTCACCTATTATGGCGTGAGCTTCTTTGTGCCCAGCCTACATAGCTACGCGACACCGAAATAAAGACGTTACTGCGAAAATCTGCGCGCAGATCGCGCTTTCGCTTTGACGGCCTCTTCTTCCCGATCCTTCGGTGGCGCATTTGTCTGAAGCGAGGCGAGAAGCTCTCTGGAAGCTGCCTCTATCGTATCGACGGCGGCAAAGAACGCGGCTTCATTGGCCTGCGAGGGCTTGTTGAAGCCGCTTATTTTGCGCACATATTGTAACGCGGCTGCCCGTATCTCTTCCCCGGTCACGGGCGGCTCGAAGTTGTAGAGCGTCTTGATGTTTCTACACATATCTTTCTACGTCTCCGTTTGGCATAGCATACTTCTGGTCATATAGCTCTTACGGCCAGGGAACAGCAAAAAAACCTTCTTCTACCCTATTCTTTCTTTATTCGCAGAAAAGGAACAGTAGTATCTTTGCTAAGAACTACTGCCGCGTTTCCATTTTCACAAACGCAATCACCGACTGCGTTCGTATTAGTCGCGCAGGGACAACTTGTACAATGGATTATACCGCTTATCGCAGCTGCTGCATGAGACTGCCTGCGAGTAACGGCGCGCGCGTGGATATTGTTTGCCGCAGTTGGGGCATTCGTACAGGTAGCGGATAGGACGGCGCTGGCGGCGCAACTGTTCGCGGCGGGCGCTCTCCTCATGCAGCAGGTGACGCAGTTCCTCCAGGCTGTAGCCGGTAACAGCCGCCTCGTCATCGGCAATCGCATCATAGCCGTGATGCTGATGGCGGCGCGGTGTTCCATTCACGCGGTCCGCCAAGTGAATAAGCTCGTGCGCTACCGTGACCTCGATTGACTTTGGCTGCATATCCGGCTCGATGAAGATCAGGTGCCGGTGACCTCGCGCCTGCCGTTGCTGTTGCGCGTCGCTAAAACCCGGCAGCACCGGCGCGGGCGAAGTGAGCTTGCCCGGACGAGCGCGCCTGCTAGAGGGAGCCGGAAGATAACAATAGCAGCCCAATGCCATAATGTTGAGCCGCTTCCCCGTCCAGCGCATAAACTCCTGGCGATCTTGAGTAATCGCCAGGCGGCTCAATTCCTGAGCCGGAAGCTGCAATCTCGGCCAGTAATGATTCAACCAGCGTTCGATACTGGGACTACCGTGTATAATGGGGCCTGCTTGCACAGGAGGAGGCGCAGGCGCATTCATTCTACGCACGGCTACCATAACCGCTTTTTACTCCTAACCAGGAAAAGGAATTACGCAAAAGTTCCAAACGCTGGCAGTATATCAGGCAGAAACGGTAAAGGCAAGAGCAAAAGGTAAAATTTTGGTATTGACATGCCGCTGCTCAGCAGTTTATACTGATCATAGAAACGTTGAGTTTCACCCCAACATATGGCTTACTATCGCCAGCCATATGCCACTATGCCAACATAGACGCATACAGGGGGTATGCGTGGTGCCGACCTTTTCTGCATGTCGCTACAACATTGCGCAAGCGCAGATGCTGTTCCCCGTGCTGACCGGTCTATGTAGCATTATTTATTTTAGAGGAGATTTCATTGAAGAAACTCGCCTGTACCCTCTCTTTTATTGCTCTGTGGGCGCTCGTCTCCCTCGGCGCAACGCCCGGAGCTCTCGCGAAAAGCTCTGCCCCGGCCGCAACGCCCTACGTGCATGTATGCGCGTCCGCTCCACTCGACTATGCCAGCTGCATGGCCATCCTGGCGGTGAACTCGCAGTTCCGCCCGGACTCAGGCCCGGCCGGCTATCATCCCGCCGATCTGCAATCGGCCTACAATCTGCCCTCCGCTTCGCAGGGCAACGGCCAGACCGTCGCCATCGTTGATGCTTTCGACGACCCGAATGCCGAAGCCGACCTGGGCGTCTATCGTTCAACGTTTGGTCTACCCGCCTGCACCACCGGCAACGGCTGCTTCAAAAAGGTGAACCAGCAGGGCCAGCAGGGCAACTACCCGACCCCCAATGCCGGCTGGGCCGCGGAAATCTCGCTCGACCTCGACATGGTCAGCGCCATCTGCCCGAACTGCCATATTCTGCTGGTCGAAGCCGACAACAACCACTTCAGGAACCTTGGCAAGTCGGTTAATGAGGCCGTAAAGCTGGGAGCCAACGCGGTCAGCAACAGCTACAGCGGCAACGAGGCCAAAAAGGAAATCAAGATTCAGGCCAACGACTACAATCATCCCGGCGTTGCCATCACCGCCAGCTCTGGCGACAGTGGGTATGGCACAGGCGCCCCGGCCGTCTTCAATACGTTGACTGCCATCGGCGGAACTCATCTGACCAGGGGCGGCGGCAGCCGTGGCTGGTCAGAGACGGCATGGAGTGGTTCGGGTAGCGGATGCAGTAAATACATCTCCAAGCCCAGCTGGCAGACAGACCCGGACTGCAGCAACAGGACAGTTTCTGATGTATCAGCCGATGCCGATCCCGCGACCGGCGTTTCTGTCTACGATACCTTCCAGGCACCCGGCTGGCAGGTCTATGGTGGCACCAGCGTCTCCTCGCCGATTATTGCCAGCGTCTACGCGCTCGCCGGCAACGAGGGCAGCATCAACTACGGTTCATATCCCTACCTGAACTACAATTACAGCACCAATATGAACGACGTAACGTCAGGCAGCAACGGCAACTGCGGCAACTACATCTGCAACGCCGGCCCTGGCTATGATGGCCCTACCGGACTTGGCACGCCAGAAGGGACAGGAGCTTTCTAGTTCTTTCGTTCATATTCCTCGCCAGTTTAAATCACCGGGGTCCTGGAGCAATCCAGGACCCTTTTTCATAAGGGCTCATATGTAGACCTCTCAGCAAAAAAGTCAGCTTGACACCACTCACATCTGAGCGTAAGATGAAGCCACATACATACAAGGCGTTTGAAGAAAACCTGCCTTGTAATGCGAGCCTGCAACGTGCTTCGCACTACACTACGTGTCAGCAGGTTCGATACGTAGTACCTTCGTATCTCCAGAAGGAGTTCTTTATGTCGTTTCAAGTCTGTATCAAAACAGATAAGTCCCTGCAACAACTCGCCACCGAGATACGCGACCTCTTCTCCCTACCCCCGTTCCGGCAAAACGCTTTTTCCGGTGAGCCTTACTGCCAGTTCGAAATGTTGGGTATGCTTATTCTCATCCATCGAGCCGATGAGGAGGACCGCGACCCGGAAGTGATGGATTACCCCTATTGCTTCGACCTGCAGTTATCGTTTGCCGATCATGAGTTAGATACCGATTCGATGGAGTACCAGCTCCAGCCCTATTACGCTCAATTGCTCAGCTTCCAGCTTGGCCTTGAAACTGCCTATCATGAGAAGCAGAAGGCCGAGCGAGGCTATAAGATACGCTATCGTTTCTGTTATAAAAACCCCGCGTGGAATGCAAATATTTTATACGGCGAGCCGGGTTGGGAACCTGCCGTCCGCGAGCAGTCTCCCAGCCCCTGGCGCTCTATGCGCCCGGTTTTTTAGCCCGCCCTTGTAGATTATTCAGAATAATGCTACTCTTAGAAGAAGATTTTTTGGAGGTAACTTTTCCATGAGCATTGTCGACGCAGCAGTTGGAGACACGCTTTCACCGCTGGTCAAGCCGCCGATCACATTGGAGCAACTCCAGCGCTATGCGGAAGCGTCGGGCGACCATAATCCTATCCATATCGATGAGGAGGCTGCGCACCGCGTCGGGTTGGACAGCATCATCGCTCACGGCATGCTCAGTATGGCCTTTCTCGGTCAATTCGTGATGCAGCAGATCGCCGGGATCGAGCATGCGGAATTTTCACAACTGAAAGTGCGCTTCGTCAACATGGTGCGCCTGGGCGATACGCTCACCTGCCTGGGTGTGGTCAAGGCCCGCGAGTCTAATGGTACGCGAGATGCTATTACCCTGGAATGCTGGGCACAGAACCAGAAAGGCGAGAAAGTCACCACCGGGGAAGCGGTCGTCTTTGTTCCATTGCTGCAAAGAAACGAGGTTGGCGCATGACAGGCGAGAAACGCATAACAGACCTGCAGGATATCCAGGTGCTGTACGATCTTGCCATCTACAATTATGAACATTTCGGCATCTACAAGATGCTGATTTACGAAGACGCGCAGCACGAAGAGGTACGCGAGTATACAAATCTGGAGGTTGCGCGAGAGGCTACGCAGCTTGCCGCCGGTCTGCGGGCGCTTGGCATCCAGAAAGGCGACCGCGTCATCGTAATGATGATCAATTCGCCGGAGGTCATCATTGCGTACCAGGCGATTGCGCGGGCCGGAGCTATCATCGTTCCCGTCCTTCCCCTGCTCAAGGGACCCGAAGTGCGCTACATCGCCGAAAACTCTGCTGCTAAAGCCATTATTACCAGCGCGATCCTGCTGCCCCTCCTGCAAAATGCCCTCGCGGAGGTATCCACGATGGAACATATCATTGCGACGGGTATTGAGGCACGGGACGCGGAAGCCGATCAATCGGCGGTGGGCGCGGTAAACCGGCCCCTACGGGCTTATCGTGATGTTTTGGCGATGGGAACAGCATACGCGGATCGTTTTCTTGAGGATCTCGAGGGCGTCTCGCTTTCGCCTGGTGATACATCTGTCACCATTTATACCTCTGGCACGACCGGGCGGCCCAAGGGTGTGATGCTTTCGCATCGCAACCTGGTCTCCAACGCGCTCAGTGGGCTTGGCACAGATAGGGCGGAACGCCGGGGGCAGCACCAGCTGACCGTTTTGCCCCTGGCGCATAGCTATGGCCTGCTGGTCTCGAATGTCAGCTATTTAAGCGGCGCTACAATCGTGATGCACCCGCGCTTTGACACCGGCGCCGTGCTTGCGGCCATCGAACGCTACCGCATTCGGGGTTTCGCGGGCGTACCGGCCATGTACGTGGCCCTGCTCTATGCGCCGGATGCTGACAAATATGATACCAGCAGCCTGGAGGATTGCGTCTGCGGTTCGGCTCCGCTGCCCGTCGCGGTTCTGGAGGCTTTCGAGCAAAAATATGGCTGTCGCATCCTCGAGGGCTATGGCCTGACCGAGGCGAGTACCGTACTCACCGGCCATGGTGTGGATATGGTGCGCAAGCCCGGCTCCGTCGGCAAGCCGGTTGAGGGCGTCGAACTCATGATTGTGGATGACAATGACCAGCCCGTGCCTACAGGCGAAGTGGGCGAGATTGTCGCGCGCGGGCCTAATATCATGCAGGGCTACTACAACATGCCTGAGGAGACGCGGGTGGCCCTGCGCAACGGCTGGCTGCATACGGGGGATATGGGACGACTCGACGAAGACGGCTACCTGTACATCGTCGAACGCAAAAAAGACCTGATCATTCGCGGTGGATTCAATATCTACCCGCGTGACGTTGAAGAGGTACTCAACCGCCATCCGGCAGTGATCGAATCGGCGGTCATCGGCATCCCGTCCGAGCGTATGGGCGAGGAGGTCAAGGCCTTCGTCGTGACTCGCGAAGAGGTCGATGCAGAGACCCTCAAAGCCTTTTGTCGCGAATCGCTGGCGAACTACAAAACACCCAGCGAGATCGAATTTGTACGCGCGTTGCCGCGCAACCTGGTTGGCAAGATCGACAAGAAAGAACTGAGGAGAGGCCATGTCCATTGAAATGTCGCTGGAAAACGCTTCGTTGACACAGTTGCAGCAGACTCCTATTGATAGCGTTTTGCATATTATTGACGAGGGGCTGGTTCATTTGCCCACCTATCGCGAACTCTACTATCGCTGGGAGCGCCAGCAATGGCGTGCCCAGGATATTGATTTCAGCGAGGACCGCGAGCAGTGGGCGAATATGTCCGAGGATGAACGCATGATGCGCATCTATGGACTATCGGCCTTCTTCCAGGGCGAGGCCTGCGTCACCGACACACTCAGTCCTTATGTCTTCGCCATGCCGGACGAGGAGATGCGCATCTTCCTGACCACGCAGCTGGTCGACGAGGCCAGGCACACCGTCTTCTTCGCCCGTTTTTTCCGGGATGTGATGGGCATCGAAAAGCCCAACATGGAAGAAATGCTCGCCTTCGCGCGCCAGTACATGAACACCGGGCTGAAATTTATCCTGATCGAGTCGCTTTCAGAAGTAGCAGATCGCATCCGGCGCGAGCCTGGCAACCTCGCGCACCTGGTCGAGGGTATCACGCTCTATCACGTGATCGTCGAGGGCACGATGGCGCTGGCGGGACAGCGCGGCATCCTGGAAGCCTACCGCCAGTTCAACCTCTTCCCGGCTTTCCGCGGCGGCTTCACGGCGGTCGCACGCGACGAATCGCGGCACGTCGTCTTCGGCGTCAAATTCTTGCGCGAGATGATCCAGCAGGACAAGGCCAATGCTCAAGTCGTGCATGACGCGCTCAAAAAATACGCGCAAACGGCCATCGAAGCCATTACGCCCGCTCCCGAGCAAATCAAGAATATGCTTGCACAGGGCATGGATCCCTGGGTCACGCCGCGCTACGCCCAGGATTCGCTGCGTAAGAAATTGAAGGTGATCGGCCTGGAGATGGAGCTGCCGGCAGTCCCACCCCCACCGATCCTCGGAGTATAACTATAACGTGTTTGAGTGAGTCAGGCCAGAGACGTGGGGCCGATCAATCGGCGGTGGGCGCGGTATGCCTGTCCCCCAGACAGGACTGCCCGGCCCCTACGGCACAGCCGTGGGGGATGCATTGCCCGGCGGAGCCGTAGGCCCCGATTTATCGCGGGCACCGCCGATTGATCGGCTCCTGGGGTTGGACGATCACTTCATCAACCAATAACATAAGGAGCCAGATTATGGTATCTGCTGTCGTCCTCATCAATGTCCAGCGCGGGCAGGTGAACGAAACGGCCCAGAGCCTTTTAGAGATCGATGGCGTGGCGGAGGTCTACTCGGTCACGGGCGAGTACGATCTGGTCGCTCTGCTGCGACTGCAACACTACGAAGACCTGGCCGAGGTCGTCACCACCCGCATGGTCAAAATTCCGGCCATCACGAAGACGAATACGCTGATGGCTTTCCAGTGTTATTCGCGGGCGGATTTGCAGCAGGCATGGGATATCGGAATTGAGTGAGTGAAACGGAGTTCATCATGGGCCTCATCCACGGCGGCTGGCTGGTCGCCAGAACCCTCAAGCGCGAGGGCGTCGAAGTCGTCTTTACACTGAGCGGTGGACATATTGCCGCTATTTACGATGGCTGCGTGCGCGAAGGCATTCGCGTGGTAGATACGCGCCACGAACAGGCGGCAGTACATGCCGCCGAGGGCTGGGCCAAATGCATGCGCAAACCCGGTGTCGCCTTACTGACTGCCGGTCCGGGCGTAACCGACGGCGTGACAGGCGTGGCCAACGCCTATCTCGCGGGCAGTCCTGTGCTCGTCATTGGTGGAGCAGCTCCCCTCGGCCTGTGGGATCGCGGCGCGTTGCAGGAAATGAACCAGATCGACCTGCTGCGCCCCATCACCAAATGGGCGCGCACCGTGCATGAAACCTCGCGCCTCGCCGAATACACTGCCGCGGCTTTCCGCCAGATGCTAAGCGGCAAGCCCGGCCCGACCTTCTTAGAGATGCCGATGGATGTCCTGAACAACTTCGCCGATACCGATACGCTCTTCGACCCCGGCGACCCCGCGAACTACCGCTTTTCAGGCCGCACCGCTCCCGACCCGGACATGGTGGAGAAAGCCGCGGCGCTACTAGATGCCGCCGAACGCCCGGTGATTATGGCGGGAACGGCCGTCTGGTGGTGCGATGCCGCCGAACCCCTGCGCCAACTGGCCGAACGCATTTCGGCCCCTGTCTACCTCAATGGCGCCGGGCGCGGTTGCCTGCCGCCCACGCATCCCCTCTTTTTCTCGGCATCGCGGCGCAAGGCGCTGGAGGGCGCAGATACCATCCTGGCGATTGGCACGCGCATGGACTTTCGCCTCAATCACGGCCAGCCGCCGCTCATTCCCGCGGAGGCGAAGGTGATCTGGTTCGACCTGGCAGCCGAGGATATCGGCATCAATCGCGGCGCGGCGGTTGGACTGGCGGGCGATGTCGGACTGAGCATGAGCCAGGTGGCCGCGGCTACCAAACAGAAGCCGGCAGAAGGCGAATGGCTCGCCTACATTCGCGAGCAGGAGAACGCGGCCATGGAACGCGATACGAAGCTGATGAGTTCAGACGCGGTACCCATTCACCCCATGCGCTTCTGCCGCGAGATACGCGACTTTATCGACGAGGATACGACGGTAGTGGGCGATGGCGGCGATATCGTCAGTTATGCCGGGCGCGTCGTCAACGTCTGCAAACCGGGCTACTGGCTCGATCCCGGTCCCATGGGTTGCCTGGGAACCGGCACCGGCTTCGCCATGGCCGCGCAAATCGCTCGCCCCGGCCAGAAGGTCTTGATTATTCACGGTGACGGCGCGTTTGGCCTGAACGGCATGGAGTTTGAAAGCATGGTACGCCAGAAACTGCCCGTGGTCTCGATTATCGGCAACGACGGCGCCTGGGGCCAGATCAAGCATCCCCAGAAGGCGATTATCGGACACGCGACGGCGGCGGAACTCACCCCCGGCATCCGCTACGACAAAATGGTCGAGGCGCTGGGAGGCTACGGCGAACTGGTGGAGCGCCCCGAAGACATTCGCCCGGCACTCGAACGCGCCTTCGCGTCTGGACTACCTGCCTGCGTCAATGTGCTGATCGACCCGGAGAAGCCGTATAGCCGGTCGACGAATGTGGCAGTATAAGGGGATTTGCTCAGGAGCGCAAGAAACAGCGCTCCTGACTCTCTAGCTCTCTACATCCCCTACTTTGAAAGCCAGTTTTTCAATGGCAGATGGGTGATTGGCCCGGCGCATAATGGCATCAGCCTCCGCTAATAGTTTTTCCTCAGCCCTACATCGCCTTCCATACCTGCGCCGTCTTATCGCTGCTGCCCGAGACGATCTGGGCGCCACTGACAGACCACGCAAGCGCGTTGATCGAGCCGGTCTGCCCATCGTGAAAGAAGGCTTGCTGGCCGCTAGCAGCATCCAGCACCCGAATATAGCCGCTGTTGCTTCCGACGGCTACGAACTGGCCGTTGGGTGACCAGGTCACGGAATGTACGACCCCCAGGTGCTCCTGGTAGCTCCACATGACCTGCCCCGAAGTGGCTTCCCATACCCTGGCCGTTTGATCGTTGCTACCGGAAACGATCCATTTGCTGTCCAGCGACCAGGCAATGCTTCGTATCGCGTCCGTGTGCTGGTTAAACGTGTAAATGAGTTTTCCCGCCATTACATCCCAGACTTTTATCACGTGATCACCCCCACCGGAGGCGATGTATTTGCCATTGGGCGACCAGGCGACGGTATTTATCGGACTCAAATCGTGATACAGCATCATGGCATTATTTCCTGTCAGGGCATCCCAGACTTTGACTTCTTTATCCGAGCCGGCGGATACAATCGTTTTGCTATCGGGCGACCAGGATACGGCATTAACGGGACCTTTATTGGCTGTAATGGTATGCAGCAGTTTCCCATTGCCGGCATCTCTCACCTGGATGGTCTTGTCCTTGCTCGTGGAGGCGATATATTTGCCATTGGGCGACCAGGCGACGGCTTTTACCACCTGCCCATGCCGGTAGAGAAAGAGAGGATTGCTGCCACTCGTATTCCATACCTGCACCAAAAAATCATTGCCGCCGGAGACGACGCGAGTGCCATCGGGCGACCAGTCGATCCCGTTAATCGCACCCATATGCCCGTGATACGTAAACAGAGTCGGCTGCCCGACTGTATTGGGTGCGGGCGTTGCTGTAGCTATATGTTGCTTCACGACATTTTTTGTTTGTTTGAAAAGCTGCGGCAGGTAGATAATCGAGCCTCCGGCTGCCGCCGCGACCACGGCTACCCCTGCCAGGCCCACCACGACCGAACGGCGCGAAATCTGGCCTTTTTTGCCGGTCGATGCTGGAGGCGCGGAAGGCATTTGAACGCCTATCGATGAAAGCACAGGCGTAATAGCCGGTGCCGCTCCTGATGGATCGACTTCTGATGATGAAGGTGTAGATACCGGCAGCGGCGTACTTTTTTCCGATAAGGATGGGGGTAATATGGCCGTATTGTAAACGTCGGAGTTGTTCTGATCGAGGGTGGTGAAAGATACCGAATCGGGCTTATTTTTCTGGGAGGGTACTTCTGCGGCTAGCAGTGGTTGAGACGGCGGCACATATGGAGGCGCGCTGATAGTAGGCTGCTCTATCAGGCATGCCTGTTCCAGGGCATTGGCGAAAGCCTTGACGCTGCCAAAACGCTGCGCCGGGTCCTTCGCCAGCGCGGTCATGACAACCTGCTCGACATCAGCCGGAATAGAAGGAATCTTCGCGCGCAAGGACGGGGGATTCGCCGTCATATGCTGGCTGAACAATTCGACGAATGAGCCACGAAAAGGACACTCGCCACACAACCACTCGTACACCATGACGGCCAGTCCGTACTGATCGCTTGCCGGGCGAGGCTTGCCCTGAATCTGCTCCGGGGCCATATAGGTGACCGTACCGGCCATTTCGTGCAGGCTTTCATTATGCACGGTCTGAACGAGCAGGGCCGTGCCAAAATCGCTGAGCAGGATTTCATTATTTGCTCCCAATAACAGGTTTTCTGGCTTGATGTCGCGATGAATGAGTTTCCTGCTGTGCGCATACTGCAAGGCTTCCGCGATTTGACGGGTATAGGAGACAATCGTCAACAAGGGCAGGATGGTGCCGCGTGGATGGCGCTGGCGCAGTGTGCCATTGGGAGCGTAGTCCATTACCAGGTACGGTGTATTATCAGCTATGCCGAAATCGAGTACGCGCACAATATGAGGATGAACCAGGCTGGCGATGATGCGGGCCTCCGTCAAAAAGCTCTCCTCATCACCCGCTGCCAGGCGCACACGCAATATTTTAATGGCGGTATTGGTATTGAGATAGGTATGCTTTGCCAGGTAGACTTCCGCGAAGCCTCCCCTGCCCAACAAGCGAATCAGGTGATAATTCCCCAGTTGTTGTCCAGACCAGTCGGCCATCCTCTAGTTCCTCCTTTATAAGCGCTTTCCCCTCAGCATGCCTCAGCTTAATAAGTCGATTATAATTCTAGATGAATGGAACGCGAAAGTCAAGCATACAACCTGGCAGGCTGTGAAACTGGTTGAAACATTTTTGACCCGCAATGGATACTTTTGCCTATCGAAAAATCAGTAAGTCGTGTCATGCTGAGCGCAGCGAAGAATCTCACTCGCCACCGAAGGATTCTTCGCTGCGCTCAGCATGACAGGCCCGATTTTGATAGTGAAATTTCCTAAATTTAGGAAAGAAGTCATCATTCGTTAAGTTATGCTTTCTTGCTACGTACATATATATAGCTACGTCAAACTCTAAAGACAGTAATTCTTACATCACACACATCCTTATGCTAGTACGTATTCGGAAAATTACAATTGGGTCATATGGCCTGTGCGCCATCGCGTTGATAGCTCTGGCCGTCATACTCCGGGTGGTGCTGATCGCTCTCGGCTGGCCCCAGCACAATAGCGATGAATCGGTTATGGGCTTGATGGCCCTTCACATCGCCAACCGGGGTGAGCTACCCATCTTTTTTTATGGGCAGTCTTATATGGGCGTGATTGAGGCCTATATGGCCGCGGCGTTGTTTCACCTGTTCGGCGCCTCAGTTTTCACCCTGCGACTCGTTCCATTGCTCTTCTTCACCTGTTTCCTGGCCTGTATGTACCTGCTAACCAGCCTGCTCTATTCAAAGCAGCTGGCGCTGGTGACGTTGGGATTGCTGGTTCCTGGCTCAAACATTGTGCTGCAAACAGAAGTCGTCGCACTCGGCGGTTATCCTGAAATGCTGGCATTTGGCGCGCTGGGATTTTTGCTGGCCAGCTGGCTGGCGCTCGCCAACGATCAGTTTGCCGCAGGTCATCGCCGCTGGCGTTTCTCCCTCTGCTATGCGCTATGGGGACTGGCGATGGGCCTGGGCACCTGGAGCGATTACCTTTTCGTCGTATTTGTGTTCACCTCCGGCTTGCTGCTACTGGTATTTTGCTGGCGTACCCTGCTGTCTATCAGAGTATGGCCTTTCCTGCTGCTCGGCCTGCTT
Source organism: Ktedonobacteraceae bacterium (assembly GCA_035653615.1). Lineage (NCBI taxonomy): Bacteria > Bacillati > Chloroflexota > Ktedonobacteria > Ktedonobacterales > Ktedonobacteraceae > Ktedonobacteraceae bacterium. Next base: position 110,576 of record DASRBN010000001.1, read on the forward strand.
TTAGGACTGCTACCTGTCATTATCTTCAACATAACCAATCCGGCGCAGAATTCGTTGGTTACGCTCTTGAGCCTGCATAGCAGAGATCATCGATTGCTGTTGCTGCCTCACCTCTTTGGGCGCTATCCATATGAATCCGGCATTGCCGGAACCCTATTAGTAAGTCTGCCTTCCATAACAGGCGCGCCTCCGTTATGCTACGACTCTAGCCTGATCCTCTACGGCCTGCCCACCATCAATGCATTCCAATGCTTGAACGCAACCTATAATGCCTGGCAGGAGAGCTTTACCCTGCTCTGGAGCATCTTTTTGCTGATCTTGTGGGCCATTGCCGTGCTGCAAACCCTTGTCATCCTTAACCGGCTCAGGCAGCTTGCTCCCCGGCGCGAACAGCCAGCTGAAACGAGGCGCGCGGTCATACGTCACGTTGTCCGCCTGGCGCTGCTTTTGAACGCCGCCCTTTTCTTCATCCAGTTTGTCCTCAGTCCCGTCGCGGCAGTCTTTCCAACCAACGCGCGTTATTTAACCGGCCTGCTCGTCTCTACGCCTGCCGTGATTGCTCCACTCTGGAACATATGGTTTGAAAGCGAGAAACCGGCTGCAGCCGGCAGTAATCAAGATTTGCGGCGGTTTAATGCCGACCGGTTGATGCTTCTTATAGGGAGAGCCGTTCTCCTGCTCGCGGCGCTGGTTCTGTTATGGGGCAGCATCAGCGTCTTTCGAGATATACCAACCATCCAGGCCAGCCGCGAGCAAGAAAACTCGCTGATGCACGATCTCCTGCGTATCCACGCCACCCATATCTATACCGATTACTGGACGTGTTATCGCCTGACCTTTGACAGCAACGAGAAGATCACCTGCGTCGTACTCGACCAGTATCTCTACCGTGGTGACCACGACCGCTACCCGGCCTACGACGGTCCGGTCCTGGCCGATCCCCACGCGGCCTACGTCTTCGTGCCCAACGCGCCCAACGCGCCCCAGATTCCAGATGTCGAGCGCATGGCCGCCACGAAGGGCATACGCTTGCAACGATTCACGTTCGATGGTATTGTGGTCTTACAACCCATATAGCGAACCCGAAAGAGGGCGACTACAAGGGCTGGCATGGGGAGGTGTTTGGCCTGGCAGCACCCCCTTGGGCCCTGTCATTCTGAGTGCAACGAAGAATCCGTGTGCCACCAGAGATTCTTCGCTGCGCTCAGAATGACAGGAAAGGGATTAGAATGACATGGCCCGGAGCCGAGGATTCCCGATTTTGTTTAGTAAAGCCCATGAATTGAAGTATAGTAATTCACGGATAAATAATTTGGAGAGCAGGAAGTACCACAACGGGTTACCTGTAGTGTTTGACAGAGTTCTTGATAGTAGGATAGGGAAAATAGTAAGAAAACCGGTGACTACTCAAGATTTCTCGTCGTCCATAGTGTATGTGCATACAGTGTTTTTAGGAGCAGGATCATGAGGGCAGCAGGCGCTGTCTCTACAGAACAAGCGGTGACTTCCACGACCACTTTGAGTCGGTCTAGCAGGTTAAAGCTGCTTTATTCTCCTGTATGGCTTTTATGGTTTTGTTTTCTACTCGCGATACTCACGCGGGTCTGGTTGATTGTGCATACAAATGGCACTATGGCCGGGGACGAAATGATGGTAGGGCTGCAAGCCGAGCATATTTTGCAGGGCGAGCGCCCTGTCTACTACTACGCCCAGCCGTATATGGGCAGCCTGGAAGCCTATTTAGCCGCGTTCATCTTTCTGTTTACGGGCCCTGCCGTCTGGGCTATGCGCCTGGAAACCATTCCCATGAGCCTGCTGATGGTCTATCTTGCCTGGCGCTTCGCCGGTTCCCTGGCCGAAACCGCGCACCTTTCCAACCGCCTAAAAACGACGTTCATGACCATCGCCGCCCTGGTAGCCGCTTTCCCACCCCTGTACGACATGGCTGAGGAGATGCGCGTACAGGGAGGGTATATGGAAGCGTTTATCATTATGCTCTGGCTGCTCTTTTGCGCGTTTCGCCTGACGCAGCGCCTGAGCCAGCGGGCACCCTTACGCGAGATTGCCTTGCGCTGGGCCGGTATTGGCTTCCTCGTCGGCCTGGGTTTATGGATTGATCCGCTGATTGTGTATGCCTGTGCAGCCATCGCGATCTGGATCGGTGGATATTTTATCTTAACGCTGCTCAGGCCGGGTCGCGAGGTTGCCGGACAGTCCTGGCGAGATCTCATCGAAGCAGGCATACTCATAGTCTACGCGCTGCCTGCCGCGCTGGTTGGTTTTCTCCCCGGCATCATCTGGGGCCTGCAAAATCATTGGGCGAATGTCTTCTACCTGCTCCATGGGGGAACAGCGATCGCGGGCAATCGCCTGGTGATGATCAAGGAAGTGGCGCAACTGTACATCACCTGTATTGTTCCACACACGCTAGGCGGGTCCTTGCCGACGCAGCAAGATGTGACAGTAGCGAATCCGCATCTTGTAACCTTCGGGCTGTTTGTTGTTTGCGCGGCTATTGTGCTAAGCTTAGCCGGGCTTTTATTCGGCGGGCTGCACCCGGTCTTTATGCGCGTCAGGCAGCTTACCCTGCTACCTATGCTCTTCATTTTCTGCGCATCAATTATCTTCTGCGTCACCCCTAATACTGCCGCCGCGCTCGGAATCGGCCCCAACTCTGTACCGGCGCCGTGCGGTCCTTACGATGGCGCCGGGCGTTACGCGGTGCCGCTGGTGGACGCGCTGCCATTTCTGATTGCCACGCTCATCATTTTTCCCGGCCTGATCCTGCTCGAAAGGCAGCAGAGGCAATCGAGCCAGGTACCCGAGCAAGGACAGGAGCCAGCCTTGTCCCTACAGCATACAAATGCCCTGCCTGTGCGTAGATTCGCTTCTTCAAGAAAATTGCTCGCATTCCTCTCAACCGGCCTGTTAGTAGTGCTGGCCGCCTATTTCGTTTTCCAGGGGATTGCCTACGCGCAGGCCGACCCGAACTATACCTTCCAGGCTACCGGTTGCCGCTCGCGCAATCCAACAAACGTTGATCCTATTGTGAACTACCTCAAGAGCGAGCATATTCACTACGTCTGGGCAACCGGTTGGGTTGGGGATCATATCACATTCGAGACCGATGGTTCTATTATAGCGACGCAACCGAATGGGCGCATCGTGTCCAACGATGAAGCTTTGTTGCATGCAGATCGTGCCAGTATGCTGCTATTGGACTGGCACATCGATCCTCACCCTGCTTTCTTGCAGGTGTTAGATGCCAATCATGTCACCTACCGCGTCGCGCGTTTCTACTCCGCTCCTGGCGTTGACGCGGTCATTGTAACTCCGCTGAATCGCACTCTTTCACCATCTGACCGCACCTTCGCCAAACTGTTTGGGCGCGTATTTGATCCCTGCCTGCCGGGACAAACTATCTAATTTCAGGGGAATGTCCGCAAAGACCTGGTGTGGTAAAGGTTCTTCTACCGCTACAACTCCTTGCTGTCTATCCAGATGGTAACGAGTCTATCATTTACAGCATGACCTGATCTTTCACTTCCCGTTTTCTACTTCTCGCCTTGCAGCCTGCGTCGACGTTGTTCGGGACTCCAGCGCGTTAGCAATAAGGTTTCGCCGTCATTTTTTTGTTCGTAGTAAACGATCGCGACATCAAAGTCCGTCTGATAACCGAGATGCACGTAATCGGGGCTCTCAGCGCATTGCAGCCACTCCGCCAGCTTCTTCTGTGCGCATTCTTCACACAGATAGCTAAAGACAGGCCGGTTCTGTTCATCCTGCTGTTCGTACTCGAAGGCCGGTGTCTTCTGCTTACATCTCTGGCAGGTACGGTCCCACAAGTTCTGGTTTCTGGTATATCGACTCAGGCTCCAGATAACGACTCCACCTGGTATCCGTCTCATCGCTTACTCCTTTTCTGTGAAAGAGCCTCTCTGTACCGATTGTTCGGTGTTCCTCATCTTTTCGGCAGATTGGCACGCATCTGTATCATCCGACCATACGTCTGCCTCAACAGAGGGAGTATGACGAGAAGGAGAGATACATCACCGTGTGGTGCATTTCATGAGAGACTGACGAGAAGAAAATGGAGACAATACTGGAAGCTGGCCCACTGTTTCGACAATGAGATTGCTTGTTCACCTCACTTTTCCCGAAACGCCTACCAGTTTCGTCACAACACGTTCTCAACATGAAGATAGTATACCATAAAAAGTGGATGATCTGGCGGCTGAAAACCAGGTCACCCGCTTCTTTCGAAGCCAGAGAGACCGGTGGGAGCCAACCCGAACAACGATTTCACAGGACAGGGTAGGAAAAATCGGATTCTCACAGGCGGAAAGTATGCTTTTGGGGGGGAGATGTGATATACTTGCACATGCTGTATGGTGCATTGTCGCTATGAGTAGGATGTCTATTGGAAGCTGCGCAATACAGGAGTGTATACCGGGCTTGAAGCCTGGGAATAGAGAAAGTATGATGGAATTTACCGACCGCATCTTGTATTGCCGCGACTGTAATCAGGAATTTACCTTCACGGCTGGCGAACAGGAATTTTTCGAGAGCCGGGGCCTCACCAATGCGCCGAGTCGTTGCCCCTCGTGCCGTGCCGCGCGCAAGCAGTCAGGTGGCGGACGTTCAAATAGAGGGCAGGGGACAGGGTATCGCGAACGCGAATCACGCCCCATGTATACTATTACCTGTGCCAGTTGTGGCAATGAGGCACAGGTTCCTTTCCAGCCACGCGATGACCGGCCCGTTTATTGTAGCGATTGTTATCGCCCGCAAGATTCTGGCCGCTCCCACAACCAGCACGAGCGCTGGTAATCGTCATGAGTCACATTCACATCAATCCCGGGGACTCCTTTGAGATAGCACTCAAACGATTCAACCGCAAAGTACAGGAAGCCGGGATCCTGGCGGAGTCGCGCCGCCGCAGGCACTATGAAAGCCCGCAGGTACGCCGCAAGCGGAAAGCAGAGGCACAGCGTCGCAGGCGTCGTCGCTCTCGTTAATTCTATTCACTTCAGCGAGAAGCAGCTGGCCGATGCGCCAGCCGCTTCTCGCTGTCTGCCGCCTCACTCTTGCTCAGACCTCGCATCGATAAGCCGGACGATGGAAAGAATTTCCCTGCTGCTCTGCTCGCTGAGTTCCTGGCCGTGCGCCGAGTAGAGCGCCTTACGATAATCCCCCTCGATCTCTACGATTCTCACCTCAAGTTGCTCCCTTTCCAGGAGTTCAATGTAGGCGGTAGCTCCTGCCTCAGAGCGAGTAAAAGCAATCTCTCTTGCTGCCGCGTTGCGGTAGGTATGCTCACCTGTCACTCGGATGGAGAGGTGTGCAGATGCCATCAGATGGCTGATGCTACACGCCACTTCATAGAGGTAGCTCTTCGCTTCTCGTGATCGTTCCCGTAAGATACATTCATAGGAGATCTGAATCATGGGTTTAGTGTTGACACCATTCGTTGGTGCTGGCATGGAAATGATTCCTTTCTTGACTTAAAACCGGTTGGAGAGGACGTTTCCACGAAGAAGCAGCCTGCCATGTGCTTCTTCATGGAAAAACAGCAAGGTCCTTGTATCAGAAGACCATATTGAAGTAATACAAGGCGAGCAACAAGAAGCCATCAGATGTGAACGCGGCAATAGCGTCCTATCTTCTCCCACACCCTCTGGTCTGGAAACAAGCCATCTTTGTGCTCTGGCACTAAGCTTCCCCGTTGAATGAGCAATCGGCAGTTATCGCGATGAGATCTTTCACTCAAGGTCGTACCAGGAAACACCTCTTGCACGTAATGGTATCCCTGGCCATTGGTGCGCCCAATCCATATCCCTTCTGTCTGGTCTAAGGTCGGTAGTGCCATGTTTTTATCTCATCTTTCAATTATCTAAGCCCTATCGCATAAAGACGAAAATGCCTCCTCAAGACATGAAGCCTTCAACAAGGTTCCCTGCTATTTGTAGATGTGCTATGGAATCACGCGTGAGGAATCGTCTTTGTCCTCAATTCATCGCTGCGCTGGCGAGCGGGAGCGCGTCTCTGGCGCAGATAGTAGGCAAGATGGGCATTAAAGGTCGAACCATCTCCCCATTCAGGATATAGCGCATGAAGTGACTGAAAGGCAAGGGCAATCACGACGTGGGCAAATTGCTTGCCATCCATCTCACTTAACAAGCGGCGGAGATGAGATGGCGAAGGCGCAGACCAGTACTCAGCCATCTCTGGCTCGGCTTCGGGGTTAGAGCGATAGGAAGGCTGTCCGGTTTCTGCGCAAAGCCGCTGATATCCCAGTACAAGCCATATCTCTTCCTGTGGATCAGGAGAGCCTGCCGGTGCTTCTCTCCCTGGCCCCCACTGCTCGATGGTGTGTAGAAGGTCGTCATCAGAGAGCGCAAGCAAATCAATCTGGACTTGTTTGACAAAGGACTGAGCTGAATATCCCATCATGAATGAATGCTTTCTGTTCAATCATCGAGAACCAATACGGTGAACTGTGTATACACGTTACCAGGGCCAGAGAAGAAGGTCTTTGAAAAGAGTAATCCGTGCATGATCTCTCACATCCTTTTTGAGGAGGAGAATGGCTCATGTGCTTCAGCAAATTGATAGCTCATATATTTTTCCTTCTTCGGGAAACGAAATGCTTTCCCTCAATTATATTATGTCACATATCACGTTCTCATACATGCGAAGAACGCAAAGTCAGCTTCCTACTGAGGCAAATACGCGAAATGAGGCCGGATGTCGCTGGACACCTTTTTCCACTAGCGCGAAACATTTGGAGAGACTCACTTCTGGCTATTCCTTTGTATCAAGCCAGATGGTGACCGGACCGTCATTCAGCAATTCAACGTGCATATGCGCGCCGAAGATACCTTCGGCGACCCGCAGTCCATGAGCAGCGATGGCTTCTTTGAAGCGTTCGACCAGTGGCACCGCCAGCGATGGTGAGGCCGCACCTGTGAAGCTGGGACGCCGCCCTCTACGCGTATCGGCATACAGGGTAAACTGTGAGATAACCAGAGCTTCGCCACCGATATCAAGTAGTGACAGGTTCATCTTCCCTTGATCGTCGCTAAAAATACGAAGATGAACGATTTTGTCAGCCAGGGTTTTCACCTCCATCTCACTATCATTCTGCCCGACACCAAGCAGGATCAGCAGCCCCTGACCGATCTGGCCCACCAGCTTTTCGTCTACGGTGACACTGGCATGGCTTACTCGTTGCAATATGGCTCGCATACTATCATCCTCTAGCTTTTTATTTTCTCCAGTGTAGCACCGGCGAATGAATGCAGCAATGATAGTTTCTACCCGCCCTTACCGGTCGCCAGGCCATAGAAAAGTAGAATAGTGGCAGCGAACATGACGAGCGCGGTCAGCACCATACCGATATTCGTAATCAGGTTCAGGCGGTGTTCGCCCATAATTTTACGGTTGTTGCCGATAATGATCAGGTACACGACCAGCGGCGGCGCTAATACGCCATTGAGGACGTTGGCCCAGAACATCAGCTGGATGGGGTCTATGCGCAAAAATGCGATACCGATGCTGATAATACTACAGGCAGATAGAATCAGGTAAAACCCCTCGTTTTGCCAGGGCTTCTTCGAGAGTCCCGCCGGCCAGCCAAATGTGCCCGCTATGGCATACGAAGTGCTGGCCAGCAGAACGGGGATGGCCACAATGCCCGCGCCGATAAAGCCGATAGCGAAAAGATATTCGGCAAATGGGCCGAGCAAGGGCTGCAAGGCTTTCGCGGCATCTGCCGCCGTCTGAATACCTTGATGATGCGCGTAGAGTGTAGCGGCGGTACACACGATGATAAAGAATGAGACCAGGTTGCCACTGACCACACCGCTCGCAATATCCAGGCCGGCTTCGCGCAGTTGCTTTCTGGTCGAGCCTGTGCGTTTCTCCTCTTTCTCGCCCTGCACCTGCCAGAACATCGTATAGGGTGAGATAGTCGCGCCAAGCAGGGCTACGGCGCTGCTGATGCTGGCGAATCCGAAGTCGATCTGTGGCACAAAGGTATGTAGCAGCACAGCGCCCCAATTGGCTCCTGAAAAAATGGCCGTGATGATGTAGACGACAAAGACGAGGCTCATAGCGATGAAGATCTTTTTCAGCGCCTCAAAGTTGCGGTAGACGGTAATGTACCACAAGCTGGCCCCGACAGGCAGCACGAACCAGATCCAGGAGATGTGTGTAATCAACTCCAGGCCGCTGCCTACGGCGACGAGGTCGGCAGCGATCAAGGCCATATTCGCCAGGATGAGAATACAGGCAGCGATGATAGCAACGCCCCGGCTGTAATGCTCCCGCAGCACGTCGGCCAGTCCCTTTTGAGTGACGCGGCCTACTTTGGCGCACGCGAATTGCACCGATTGATAGAGTGGGGTCGAGAGGAGCAACAACCACAAATGGGCATAGCCGTTTGTCGCTCCATCTACCGAATAGGAAGTGACAGCCGAGGAGTCATTGCCCGCCATCCCGCTCAAGAAACCAGGGCCAAGCACGCGCAAGAAGATATTGCGACTACCTCTGGTCGAAGCCGGCGCCTGCTCCTCGTCAGCGGGTGGCGGCGGACTGGCTTCCAATTCGCGTAGACCCTCAGCGGTAGGAATCGTTCGCTCTACACGGTCAAGAATGTCTTCTTTATGCCGCTTTTCGGGGGCAAGGGCCTCTTCTCCGACAGGCGCCAGGTCGGCAATTTCCTGTTTGCCGGCATCGACGATCACCTTGCCCGGTTGCCCGTTTGTGCCAGGCTCCTGCTCGACCGCTTGAACGCGGTCGGCAGGAATTTCGAGTTTTTTCTTGAAGACAACGCCCTTCTCGACCTCAAATTTCTTGACGTTGCCTTGCCGGTCTTCAACCACACCGGTGACCTTCGGCTTGCTGACATCGTCTTCGCCGAGATCACCCTTGGTTGCCTCCACCACCATCCCAGCCTCGATATCCTGCTCCGGGTCAGGACGTTGTTTTTTCGCCATAGAAACCTTTTATTTTGTATGTTTGTTTCATGAAGCGAGAACCTCCTGGAGGGCGACCGCCAGGGTATGCCCTTACCATGTTTTCGGCTATATCTAAGGCAACCAGAGACACAGCCCTGGAGGGCGATCACCAGGGTACGCCCTTACTATATCTCCGCTTCATACTATTCATAAATAGCCGCTATATGGAGCACGTTATACAAAAGGAAAAGGTTACATTGGCTGTTCTCTTGCCTTCACACCATCCTGAAATTGTATCGAACAGCATGTGATCGCGAAGGTGTGAAGGCAATTTTTGCGGCGAAGGCAAGCGAGTAGAGGCCCGTGGAGGGCGGCCACAAGGGGACGTACCTACCTTGGGTTTTGCGCGTACTTCACGATGCCCAGCAAAACGGGCAGATTAGGCACTTCCGTCACCTTCACCCTTGCGAAGTTTGAATTCTGCCCAATCTGTTTGACGATGAGGAAGCCGCGTTGCAGGATGATCGGCTGTATCATGTTCCAGGGAAGGACGCCTCTGCCATTGCCAATGCCCTGGTAATTGACGGTCAAGGGGCCAAAGGATAGGGTATTTCCGGCTTTAAAGGCTTGCAGTGCCTGGGGCATGTGACGCCTGACCACCTCTGATTGCACCGTCGATCCAAGCGTATTTATATACTGGATGGTGTTGCTAATTTTGAACCTCGCGCCATCGCTGCGCACCAGCGTGAGCGTATAGGAGACCGTGCCATAACTACCTTTACGCGAGATGAAGAAGACCTGCGCGACCTGGTCATAGCGGATGACATCCAGCGCTTTGCCTTTGGCGCGTATCAAACCCTCAGTGAAGGTGTAGACGCGCAAATTGGCGTCTATTATCCCCCTGATCGCATAAACGAGGGCCACAAAAGGAAGCGCGACGAACACATAGACAATCCAGCCTGTTTGAAGGATTGCGATAAGGATTGCGATATCGACAACGATGGCCACAATGGTCATGCCGATAATAAAGAGTGGATTGGTAAAACGAGGCTTGTAGACCCCCGTCAATGCTCCCAAATTGTAGATACCGGCCTGCTGCTGCACTTCGAATGGTAAAGGTTGCTGAAAGGTGTTTGTCTGTAATGGTTGTTGGATCACAGCATCCTCCTTTTTTTTCCTGGACAGGCCCAGGGCACTGTCCCTCCTTTTAGATGTTTGAAGATTCCTCTGGAATAAGCTAATGAAGAGTGTAGCTAAACTGGTCGGTGTTGTCAATTTTTCCCAGGTTTTTTTGATAGAGGTAATGGACGCGGGGCCGATGAATCGGCGCTGGGCGCGATCAATCGGCCCCTACGGACGTTGTGCCTGAATAGCCACTGTTAGCTGCTTTTTGCGAGCGCGAGCAGGTATCAATCGGCCCCTACGGACGTTGTGTCTGAATAGCCACGGCCACGGCAATGGAGAAGGCATTGAGGTCGGCTATGCTGACATCGAAAGCGCTGATGCCGAGCAGTTCGGCACGCCGCCTGGCGTTGCCGTGGAGCGTGACGGTGGGGCGTCCGCTGCGCAATTGCACGACTTCCATTTCGCGCCACGCAACGCCATGGATGCCGGTGCCAAGCGCCTTGCTGATAGCTTCTTTGGCGGCAAAGCGACCGGCCAGGCGCGTGGGCTTGCCACGGCATTGGCGCACCTCCATCTCGGTATACACACGTTTGAGGAAGCGCTCGCCGTGATGTTCGTAGACCTTGCGGACGCGATCCACCTCGATGATATCGATGCCAACGGCAACGTTTACACCCTGCGTTGGGATCAATGGCGCGGGCAAGCCGGCTTTCCCACGCGGCCCGAAAAGCCAGTCAGGAATCTCTACTCCCGGCTGGCGAACCAGTGGCGTAAAAAGCATCGGCAAATCGTCGTCCATTGTATACCTACCTATTTCCCGTCTCCTTCTATACCGATGACCGATTGCTGTTGTATCAGGCTTGTGCTATCGCCTGATGGCAGCACCGAGGGGGCGGGACCTGTAGCTCGCCCGATACCGCGATAGACAAAGCCGAGGCGGCCCATCTCCGCCGGCTCGTAAATATTGCGGCCATCGATAAGGACGGGACGATGCATGGTGGCGCGAATCTGGAGCATATCGAGCGATTTGAATTCGTTCCACTCGGTAACGATGACCAGGGCGTCCGCGCCTTCGGCAACTTCATAAGCGTTCTGGCAGAATGTAATCATATCCATGCGTATGCCTTCGCGCTCAAGCGCCTCGCGCCCGGTCTGCATGGCGACCGGATCATAGACGCGCACTTCGGCCCCCTGGCTTGTGACCCAGCGAATGATATCAACAGATGCAGCTTCGCGCATATCGTCAGTGTTGGGCTTGAAGGCCAGGCCGAGGATGCCGACGGTGCAGCCGCGCAGGGAGCCAAGAATAGAGGTCAGCTTCGTTACGACGAGGCGGCGCTGGTCATGGTTGATATCCATGACGGCGTGCAGCAACTGCGGGTGCAGACCGGCCTCGTCGGCCATATGGGCGAGGGCGCGCACGTCCTTGGGGAAACAGTTATGGCTAATCAGACCCGACGATGCGATCAGCGTTCCCGTACTCGTCTCCATGCTGTAGACAGTCGTTTCAACGTCTTTATGCTCGACTTCGCGCACGCTGAGCGTCGCGAATGCCCCATGACGATTGTAACCATGGGACTGTATATGCCCTTGATAGCCCGCTAGCAGCGCCTCTATCTGCGCAAGACGCTTGCCGCCGGATGCCTCTTTGAGCGCCGCTACCTGTTCGTAGCCGCTCACCCGCAGAATATAGGCCTCCTGTTTCGATTTGTTCATCCGGCGCGTGTGAAGAGAGGGAATAATCCCTAGCGTTTGCAGCAGCAGCGCCATACCATCCACCAGCGCCTTGCTGGCGGTTGCATATTCGAGCACCAGGTTTTGCCCATCCTGCACAGTTGTAACCGGGCCATCGCAGCTGAAAGCGCCGCGTATCAATTCGCGCCGCAAATCCGGCGCTACATTAAATGCCAGGCGAGGCAGCGCCTTGTCTTCCAAGCGCGCACCGCAGCGCAGGATATCGCGCAGCAGCCAGCAGAAGATGCGTGAGGAGACAAGAGTTGTCAGGACATTGGTAGAGCGCCGTTCAATAAACTTGAGTCCCAGACGATGCAGGATGCGCTGCACATCGGCGATGTATTCGGCTTCCTGCTCGTGGAAGGTGAATCCTGCGCGCCCCGTATCCTGGGCAATATAGCCTTCCGCCAGATAATAGCCGCATAAACGCAGCAGGTCGGCATCGATTGGAATGACGGCATTGATCATCGTAGCCGCGCCCTTAGCCGTGTACAGCCGCAGCTTCTCCGCGGGAACATCGAGCACCTGTAACTGGCTCAGGTAGCGGAACAGGCGCAGCGACATGCGGTTATAACGCTTGATATCATGAGGATGCTTGAGCATATCCCGCGGTATCGCGGCAGCGAAGCTCTCATACTGATCGCTGAAGCTGTTATCGATGGGCCTGACATAGACATCGGCCTCCAGCGCAGTATTCGCCAGCAGTTCGACCAGGTTGAGGGTCATGGCCTGCTCGACGGCGGGCAACTCGCATAAGGCGAGCAACTGATCTCCCGGTACAACCGCTTCAGCCGCTAAAATATTGAACTGTTGATCCTTGTAGACGATAACCGGATGGTCGGCGGTCACGCGCAGCACTCGTCCCATGCTGGTATTGATCTTCACCATCTTCCCCTTGTAGGGTCGTCGTGTGATGGCTTTTACACCGGCAAGGGTAGATTGTCCTGTCTCTAAGTCAAAGGCCAGCACGCGCTGATCTTCCGGCTGCAGGAGTTCCACAATATCGCCCTGAAATGGTTTGCCGCTTTTAGCAAACAACTTGTCGAAGCGCTCCGCTGCCACATTGGGGCTGTTGAGGGTGAAAACCGTTTCACCCGCCTCAAAGCAACTCCCGCCATAGCCCAGCCCAGCATCCAGGAACGCCCGCCCGATGCGCTTATCATAGCCCATACCGGCGGCCACTTCCTTCACATCTGCTCCGAGGCGCTCGCAGATTTGCGCAATCTCGTTGATGAAGGATATTTTGGTGGCCAGAAATGCGTTAGAGGCATATTTGATCATCTCGGCAGTATAAAGATCGGTGATGACCGTGGGAGCGCGCAGCGGCAAATAGAGCGTCGCGACCTGGCAGGCGGCATCGTGATCCGCTGAACCCAGCACCACGCGATCAGGATTCTGGAAATCTTGCACCGCCGAGCCTTCACGCAAGAATTCGGGGTTGGAGACGACCGCGAACGGGACATCCGGCCGTTTCAGATTTTTACGGATGATGCGCGAGACCACATCTCCACTGCCCACGGGGACGGTACTCTTATTGATGATGATGGCGTAGTGATCGAGTTCTTCGGCAATGCCACGTGCCGCGCTTTCGACGTAGCGCATGTCCGCGCCTCCCTGGCTGGTGCCGGTGGGAGTGTTGACGGCAATAAAAATAAATTGGACATTGTCGAGCCCTTCGCTGTAGCTGGTGGTAAAATGCAGGCGGCCCGCGCGCACGTTGCGCTCGACCAGCTCTTCCAGGCCCGGCTCGTAAATAGGGAGAATGCCCTGTTTGAGACGCTCAATTTTTTCCGCAACAATATCGACGCAGGTGACGCGATTGCCCATATCGGCAAAACAGGTACCCGTCACCAATCCTACATAACCTGTTCCTATTACACAAATGTTTGCCACTTATAGCTCCTCTACGTTGACAAATGGATTTTCATATTTCTCTTCTACTATTGTGGTCGGCGAGCCATGCCCCGGAAAGACGACCAGGTCATCCTCAAGCGTATAGAGCTTTTCCCGGATCGACCGCTCAATTTGTTCATAATTTCCCCCTTCAAGATCGGTGCGTCCGATGCCTCGATAGAAAAGGGTGTCGCCACTGAATACACAATAAGGACGGCTGACAAAGCAGACTCCGCCGCGCGTATGACCTGGAGTATGCAGCACTTCAAGCGTAAGCGTGCCGAAGGAGATCTCGTCACCTTCTTTGAGCAGCATATCCGGTTTGCGCTTGACCAGCGGCGCTTTCCTGCCAAACATGCTCGCCATATTTTCATCGGTATACATATGGACATCAGCGGCGTGAATCGCCAGCGGCACAGGATAAACTGCGCTGACAGCATCAATGGCCGAGATATGGTCGATATGTCCATGCGTGTTGAGGATGTATTTGGGGATCAGCTGTAATTCTTGAATGTGTTCTATGATGCGCTCCGCCTCGTCGCCCGGATCGATAATGACCGCTTCGAGTGTCTGAGGACAGGCATACAGGTAACAATTTTCTTGAAATGCTCCAACCGTGATACACGCGACAATTGGTGCTTGTTCTTGTTCTAGCTCCTCTTCGGGCATGCTCTCTTTCATCCCTTCCTTCGGCAGAAACCTGACATTGCGATACATTATAACACAGAGGCTCAAGCAGGGTGAGCACACAGGTAGGCCCCTATCCTACACGCAGCACCATGCCAGGTCTGTGCAGGATAGGGGCCTATCTGTGTGCTCACCCTTTTAGGGCCGTATTAAGGTTTCGAAGGATTTCCAGTTTCCTGGTTGTATTCGATTTCGACCACCTGCTCGGTACGGGTCGGCATGCGCCTCTGCCCAGGCGGTGGTTCTGTCACGAACGGCCCCGGTTTAGATGTGGGCCACTCGGGAAGCGGTGGAATCGGAAAGCCCGGTTTCGCTTTTTTCTCGACCTGCTCCAGTTCTTGCTGCGTTTCTTGTTCCATACAGGTGCATCACCTCCTTTTTTCTTATTGTATCATGCCGATAAGCATATCATCATGTCAGGCTGGGCGCAATGAGCCGAAGCCCTGATGAACGTAGGAAAAGCATCTCTGGCCATCTTATCGGGAATCATCGGAGGAAGCACCCGGCAGCGTAAAGCAGAAGCAGCTTCCTTCCCCAGGTATACCTGAGCTTTCGACCCAGATATGCCCATTCATCGCCTCTACCAGTTGCTTGCAGATATAAAGACCCAGGCCGCTGCCTCTTACAGCGCCGGAAACATCACGTTGCAGGCGCACAAACTTGCCGAAGAGCAAAGGAATTTCATCTTGTGGAATGCCCGGGCCTGCATCTTTCACACAGATACGCACATAAGATTGCCTGGAAGCCTGGCCGTCCTCGCCTGCCCGCAAACCGGCGCTGATAGTGATAGGAGTATGCTCGGGAGCATATTTAAAGGCATTGGAGAGCAAATTGCGCAGCACCTGGCGCAGCGATTGCTCGTCACCCCATACCGCCAGGTTTTCAGCAATATCCAGGTGTACAGAGTAAGTTTCGATCTTACGCGGATCGAATAGTTCAAGCACATACGCAACTTCCCGGGCAACGTTTAATCTCTCTATGCGAAGAGTCTTCATCTTCTTATCGGATTGTACCGCGTCCAGCACATTGTCAACCAGCAATTGTAGTTCTTCACATCCACGCGCGGCATGATCGAGAAATGTTGCCCGCAGTGTCTCATCCAGTTGTCCTTGATAGTCACGCAGCAATTCGATATATCCATGTAATTCCGTGAGCGGAGTCCGCAACTCATGGTTGACATTGAGCAAAAACTGGTCTTTGATCTCATTCAACTCGCGCTGCTGCTCGTATGCAATAGCTAACTGCTGTTCCGCCTCTTGCGCTTTCAAGCGGGCGCTGTCCGCGATATCCAGTGCGCTGCGTAGATAGCCGATGATGCATCCCTCGGCCAATAATGCTACCGAGCCAACAAGAAAAACCGTGATAAGCCCATACGGCCACCAGATCGACCCCAACGTAATAGAATTGACAACAATGATTGCCAGCACTGAAGCGCCCGCGGCAATTAGCGCCCCACGCTGCTTGAATAACCACGCGGCCAGCGCAATCGGTATGCTCAAGAGGCTTCCATTCAGCGGCGAGGGAAAACCGTACGCAAACAATACCAGGCAGGTTAAAAAACTCAGCACGACAAGCGGAAGACCTACCCTATAAGGCAAGTCTTTCAAATAGCGGGGAAAAAAACTCAGGAAACGCACATTCTCCCTCACTTCTCTCCACTACACAACTAGTTGGCCATCTACAATGCTGTTGCTCCTGATCAAGCGGCGCAGGAATAACCAGCCTGTATCCCCTGGATTCCTGGGAAAGGTGTTTATTATTTCAAGCGCCATGACACCGCGGTGTCAGAGAGGAGCATGGAAAGGCGCTTGTAGCTCATCCATATGAGCTATTTCCACAGGAATCCCTAACGGGTTCGGGAAAGGCTGCGATTCCTGCTCCTGCTCGTAAGGGAAAGCATATCACCAAATCCGAAAAGGTCAAATGGAGATGCATTATGAACCTTTCGGGCTATTTTATCATAACCGCTTGCTTCTGGCTATTAAAATTTCGCAAATTATCAGAGCATTCCCTAAAGACCTCTTGAGATTCTTCGCTGCGCTCAGAATGACATGCCCCGGGGACAGCTGGCTGTCCCCGGGGCATGTCATTCTGAGCGCAGCGAAGAATCGCTGGCCCACTTCTGCATAATCACCGGCATTTCAGCCTTGACATATACGTATACATATATTATAGTATATCCCGTAAGAGAAAAAGACGTGGCCAATTGTGGAGAGGAGCTACCCGAATATGCCGAATCGAACCATCTATGTAGCGGATGCGGATATGCCAATATTTGAGAAGGCCCAGCAACTGGCTGGCGACAATCTCTCGGCCACCATCGTGCAGGCCCTGCGGCGCTTCGTCGAAACGGAAGAGGCAAAGGTCAGTGGATTTGAGGAGATCACGGTGAGCGTTGGCAAGGGACGCCCCTACATGCGCAAGCAGTTCCGGGGGCGCATCATTGCAAGGCGCCGCCTGTCTGTTCAGGACGATACGAAATGGCTGCTGTTGACGGTCTATCAGACCGCGAAAGGTAGATTCGCTCTCTACACGCGCTATACCGCCAACTGGTCGGGCTGGTCCAACAGGCAGAGGAAAGCGAGCAAGTCCAAAAGAGCCTATGAAGAGGGGTCGCAGTGGGATTGGGAATGGAACTGGGATATGTCTTCCCATGACTGGTCATCGGCCTACGAAGACGAGCGCCGCCTGGAGGTCTTTGAAACCCTGGAGGAGCTGAAGGAGCAGATTCCAGAGGAACTCTACGAGGCTATCGCGCAGTACCTCAAGGGGGGCGACCTGGAGATACTGGACATTTGAGCTACGCAAAGAAAGGTTTTTGTATGGTAACTGATTCTGAGCAGGAAATCTCTATCGAGGTGCAAAACCTGGTGAAACGCTATCCGAAGTCGCAGGTGAATGCCGTTGATGGGATTTCTTTTCGCGTGCGGCGCGGCGAAATTTTTGGCCTGTTGGGACCAAACGGCGCCGGTAAGACCACAACTATCGGTATTCTGACGACCGGTGTGCTTCCCACGAGCGGCACAGCCAAAATCATGGGTATTAACGTAGTTGAAGACCCTATGAGCGTGAAGCAGCGCATCGCCGTGGTGCCGCAGCAGAGCAACCTCGACCGCAGCCTGCGCGCCCGTGAGATATTGACGTTCCATGCCAGCTATCACGGCATCCCGCGTGCCGAGCGCAACGCCCGCGCCGATACCTTGCTGCGAGAACTGGGGCTGGGTGATCGCGGCAAAGACATGGTGCGCCGCTATTCGGGTGGCATGGCACAGCGCCTGATGCTCGCTCGTGCCCTGATGCACTCGCCCGACGTGCTTTTCCTGGACGAGCCAACCAACAGTCTTGACCCGCAATCGCGGCTCTTCCTGTGGGACCGTATTCGCACGCTCAATTCACAGGGCGTCACCGCCCTGCTGACCACGCACGACATGGACGAGGCCGACCAGCTCTGCGAGCGCATCGCCATTATGGACCACGGCAAAATCCTTGTACTGGATACCGCGCCCGAACTCAAGAAACTGATCCCCGGCGGGACGTACCTGGAACTGCGCGTCCTCATACCCGAACTCATCGCGGTTGGAGCCGATTCCCAGCACGTATCGAGCAAAAATACGCTGCTCGATACCTTGCGCGCGCTCCCTGGAGCAATCAAGGCCGAGGAAATAGCTGCCCAGTCGGGAGACGAGAGCCAGCTCGGAATCACTCTCTTCCGCGTGTATGCCGAAGATGCCGGAGCGCTGGTGGTGAGCGCAACTCAGGCCGTGGCGGAATCAGGATTTGAACTGCGCGACCTGCACCTCGCGCGTCCCAGCCTGGAAGACGTTTTCATCTACCTGACAGGAAGGAATTTACGCTAAGTTGTTTCAACCCCAAACGGGTTCGGGAAAGGGTTCGGTTCCTGCTGCCTCCTGACAGAGGAAAGTATACCCCCGCGCCCGAGAAGGTCAAATGGAGATACGCTAATGGCTACAACAACGACATCATCTGAGCAAACCATGCTTGCCGGGCGTCCACCTGCTACACGTTCAAAAAGTCGCATCAGCGTCGCGGGCGCAGCATTCCTGGCAATTCTCAATCGCGACATCGTAGTGACGGGACGCGATTTCATCGCCTTCCTGCTGCAAGTGCTGCTGCAGCCTTTATTCTTCCTCTTCATCTTCGGCAAGGTCCTGCCGAGCATTGGCTTCGCGCAGCGTGGCTTCGCCGCCGTACTCCTGCCCGGCATCGTAGCGCTGACGGTCGTCACCACCGCGCTGCAAGGCGTTACGCTGCCGCTTGTCCTCGACCTCGGCTTCGCGCGCGAAATTGATGATCGCCTGCTGGCCCCACTGCCCGTGAGCCTGGTGGCCGTGGAGAAGGTGTTGTTCGCGGCAATGCGCGGGTTGGTTGCCGGCGCTATCATCTTCCCGCTGGCCTGGTGGATTCTGGGCGATCAATATGTGGTGCGCACCGATGCCATCGGCGTTATCATCGGCATTATGCTGCTGACCGCTTTCGCCGGCGCGTGTCTCGGCCTGACCATCGGCACATCAGTAAAGCCGGAGCAGATTGGCCTGATGTTTTCGCTGATCTTCACGCCCCTGATCTTCACCGGCTGTACCTACTATCCATGGGGATCGCTCGACTCGATCAAGTGGTTCCAGATCATCACGCTCTTCAACCCGCTGACCTACGCCGCCGAGGGGTTGCGCTACGCCATGGTACCCACCATCAACGGTCACACCCTGCCAACGCTGGCAATGGGCTGGGTCATCCTGGGATTGAGCGTTACGATTGTCGTATTCTTCATCCTCGGATTGCGGATATTCCGGGGCAGAGTAATCAATTAAAAGGCAACAGGGCGTACCTTTGCGGTCGCCCTTTAACATATTCCTTATCTCAGGGATGCCTCATGCTCCCTGGCGCGCTAGTCCTTCACCCGCGGCTCATCAAGCCTGGGATCATCGCGTGGGGGCGATGAATCCTGCCCCAGGTAATGACTGATGACCAGCGCGCCTCCTACGCCGAGGGGAATCAGCCCGGGAAGGAGCCAGGGGCCAAAATGAAGCGGCGCTCCGGTAAGAGCGGGGGGCAGCATAAAGCCAAGCGGGTAGAGGCCAATCGTCAGCGCCAGTCCCACCATTGTGACAATCAATCCGGCGCGCAGCACCCCGGTACCTTTCCTCCGGCGGCGCAGACTATGTGGGTCCAGTCCCCGCATAATCAGCGCCATGCGCTCTTTGTGTTCGATATAGCGCAACAACACGATGAAGCCCAGAAAGATGATCAGCGCCGTTGACCAGCCGAGTAGAGCAGCGATAACTTGAGAAGACATATGGCTAAACCTGCATATCAATTTTCACGTGTATATGATAAGATACATGTAAAGGCAAGAATGTTTCAAGATGCCTGAAACATTTATTGCTCAAGTAAACTCTAAAGGAACATATGAGAGAGCATTTTTTGCCATCATCTCAGGGCCTGGGAATATCCCTTTCGAACGCCATCACTACTCGTGCTGAGCTGGACGACATGCAGCTTGTTGCCGCGAGTAAAAAAGGCGACCAGGACGCTTTTGCCCAGCTCGTACAGCGCTACCAGCGGCGTGTCTTCAATCTCGTTTATCGTATGCTACACCACTACGAGGAAGCGACCGAGATCACGCAGGAGACTTTTCTGGCTGCCTGGCAAGGCCTTCCCTCCTTCCGTGGCGATGCCCGTTTCCCAACCTGGCTCTACCGCATTGCCTACAATTGCTCCTTGAAAAGTCTTGAGCAGCGCAAACGCGATAAGGCATTGCAGGAAGCTTTACAGGCGGAGCAGGTGTTGGAACAAGCCTATGGCGATAAAAGCGCGGATGCCCAGCTGGAAATGCATGATCGCCAGGCTTTCATTCAAGAGCTGATTGCCAGGCTACCAGCGAAATATCGTGTCGTGCTGATCTTACGTCATCTGCAAGATATGACCTACGAAGAAATGGCGGAAATACTTACTATGCCCATCGGTACCATTAAAACTCATCTCTTCCGGGCGCGCAATTTGCTCAAGGAGCGCTTGCAAACTCTTGACCGCGACCGCTTCCTGGGAACGAGAGGTTTGTAATGCAATGTAAAGAGGCTTCGCGGTTAATGCAACTGTATATAGATGGCCGTCTCAAATTTGACCAGATACGTGCGTTAGAGGCGCACATCACTGCCTGCTCTGCCTGCCATGCGGAACTCAATAGTTTAGAGGAAATGGTTAGCAATCTACATGACTTCAAGTTTGTTGCCGAGCCGGAAGATCTAACCGCTCAGATCATGCGCCGTGTAGCCATCTCTCCGCCGCGCTCCGGCACGCCTAAATTTTCGCTACTGCGCCCTTCGCTACCCGAAATACTGGCCGCTGTTTTCCTTGCCACCATCGCCACACTGGCATTTATTTTGCAACTGCCCTCCGTGCGATCAGTGCTGCCTGTCGCCAACGGGCACGACTCGCTCTCGCTTGCTTTCTTACACACTCTGCACCTGCTTACATCCATCGATATAGGGACGCTCACCCTGGTTCTCTGGATCGTTGGCACCTTCCTGGGTATCTTTATCACATTGCTATTTGCCGGCAATGAAGTGCGCTCGCGCTGGTTCAGGGCAATGATGGCACGCCTGCCGGAGCGCTGAGTGAATGCTACCCTTCCCATATATTTTATTTCAGGAGAGAAAAAGTGAATAAAATCCCCGCTCGGCGAGATACCGTGATCGAGAATTATCATGGCACGCCCGTCGCCGACCCCTATCGCTGGCTGGAAGATGCCGGTTCGCCGGAAACACTGGCCTGGGTAGAAGCACAGAATCGCGTGACCGAGGGCTATCTGGCCGCCATTCCTGCCCGCTCCAAAATACAGCAGCGCCTGACCGAACTATGGAACTATCCAAAGTATTCCGTGCCTATCAAGAAGGCAGAGCGTTACTTTTTCTCCAAAAATGCCGGTTTGCAGAATCAATCCGTCCTGTATATGCAGCCAGCATTGGAGAGCGAGCCGGTCGCCATTTTAGACCCCAACACATTCAGCGAAGATGGCACGGTTGCCCTCACCAACCAGGTTTTCAGCGAGGATGGGACGCTGCTGGCCTATGGTGTTTCAAGCGGTGGCAGCGACTGGCAGGAAATTAAGATTCGCCAGGTCGATAGCGGCGCCGATTATCCCGAAGCCATTCGCTGGTGCAGGTTCAGCAGCATCGCCTGGCGGCACGATAACGCCGGTTTCTACTATAATCGCCTGCCGGAGCCGGGCACGGTGCCGGCAGAGGATTCCAGCAACTATAGCAGCGTCTGGTGGCATACGCCCGGCACGGCGCAATCGCAAGACACGCTGATCTATGAAAGGCCGGATGCCAAAGAACTAAGCTTCTCCCCTTTTATCACCGACGATGGAACCTACCTGATGCTGCATGTCTGGCATGGCACCGACCCGGAAAATCGCGTCTATTATCGCAAAGTAGCGAGCGATGAACCATTTATTCGCCTGCTCGATGAGGCCGATGCCAGCTATGACTTTCTCGGCAACACCGGCACGCTCTTCTATTTCCAGACCAACCTGGATGCGCCGCGCGGTCGCATCATCGCTATCGATAGCGAACGACCCGAGCGCGAGAACTGGCAAGAGCTGGTGCCACAGCAGGCCGATGCGATTGCCTTCGCGCTCGTGGTCAACGATCAGTTCGTTGTGACCTATCTGCACGATGCCCACCATCAAATGAAGATATTCAATCTTGATGGCACCTACGTGCGCGATATTCCCCTGCCCGCGTTAGGCTCGATCTTCGGCGTATCCGGCAGGCCGCACGATACGGAGATGTTTCTGGACTTCAGTTCTTTCCTCTATGCTTCCAGTATTTTTCGCTATGATTTCACAACCGGCGCGCTCTCGCTCTGGCATGGGGCAGACCTGAAATTCGATGCTAGCGGTTACGAGACAACCCAGGTCTTCTATCCTTCCAAAGATGGCACGAGCATCCCCATGTTTCTCACGCACAAGAAAGGGTTGACACTCGACGGCAACAATCCCGTCTGGCTCTACGGCTACGGCGGCTTCAATGTCAGCCTGACGCCCACCTTCGCTGTCAGCACGCTTGTCTGGTTAGAGAACGGCGGTGTGTACGCGGTAGCCAACCTGCGCGGTGGCGGCGAGTATGGCGAGGAATGGCACCAGGCCGATGTGCGGGAGCGCAAGCAGAACGTATTCGATGATTTTATTGCCGCTGCTGAATGGCTCATTGCCAACAAGTACACCAGTATCCAGCGGCTGGCAATCAACGGTGGCAGCAACGGTGGCCTGCTCGTCGCGGCCTGCGAGGTGCAGCGACCGGACCTCTACGGGGCCGTTGTCTGCCAGGTACCGGTCATAGACATGCTGCGCTACCACAAATTCACCGTCGGGCGCTACTGGATCTCGGATTATGGCAACGCCGAGGCCAGTGCTGAAGACTTTAAGTTCCTCTACGCCTACTCCCCATTGCACAATGTGCGCGCGGGCATATCCTATCCACCAACCCTCATCCTTGCCGCCGATACCGACGACCGCGTCGTCCCCGCGCACGCCAAAAAATTCGCCGCGACCCTGCAAGCCGCCAACACAGGCCACAATCCAATTTTATTGCACATCGAGATGAAGGCGGGTCATGGCTTAGGTAAGCCAACCACAAAGGTGATCGAGGAACGCAGCGATATCCTGGCATTTCTGTTCCATGTTTTCGGGATGGAGTTTAAAGGGGGATGAATGAACAGGCGGCTTCTTGATCAAAAGAGCGCATTTTTATGATAAATACGTCTATTTTTGATCACTGTGTTCAAATCCAGACCTCATAGGTTCACAATTTTTCTGCCAGTGCGTATCTATCTATAGGTGGCTTCTAAAAATATCCGCGTTCTAACACAGTTTGCTCATCAAGAGAATCATTCCTTAGCATCTGACGTATAAAGTTGATAAATCTTTCAAAGACTTTCAACCGGTACGGATATTTGTTCAGAAACTCGAGGTATGCTTCCCTTGCTTCCTGGCGACCCTTGTATGTACTGAAGTTATGCCTGATGTTCGAACTGATCCTTTTAGCTTCCCTTAAGAGTAGTACTTCATCGATTGGGGTCGTTCTGCTACTTACTGGAGTCATATCTCGCCACTCGCAAAGCAAATAGTATTTCGCACTGGGAATAGCGGTTTTAAGGTCGCGAGCGGTAGCACATGCTTCCTGGAACATGGTCTTATCTAAATTAGTCTTGCATTCAGCAGCAATGTAAGCAAGATGAGTTGATACGCTGACCTGCTCTTGAAAATCAGATGAATGAGAAGCTCTAAGATAGAGAGGTTTACTAATGGCAAAATCCTGATCTTTCGTGCGAATCTGGAGGCCACCGGCAAACCCCGGTTGTATGAGACTCGAATCAAACCATATAGAGGAGAATGCTTTGACAGGACCTACGGTTACATTCATTTCTGATATCTCAGGAATGAGGGATGGGTGGATGAGGCGAGGTAAAAATTCTTCGATAATGCTGTTATCTAACTTAATTTGTCCTTTCTGCCGTGTAGCCAGTCATTCTGGCTATCGAAGATGAGATCAATATCCATGCGTTTCCTATATTCATTAAGCAGGTCAACCATACTCTTTAATCGCTCATGCGCCGGAGGGTCTGCTTCCATTGTGATTTCCATATTTGCGACCCACTGCTCATAATCTTCAATCGCCTTTTCCACCTGGGGCTTATCGCCTGATGGAAGTTTATCGTTTGTAAGGGTCGCTCTTAGTTTATCAAGATGAGGTGTAGGATAAGTACTCATACTGGTTTTTCTCACTTCATATGGCGTAGTTTCTTCTCGTATAATAGTAGCGAGCTGAGGATGGTTTGCTGGTGCTTTGAACAGCGGTGATTTTTGAACAGTCGAGGCACGCTCTATCGCCTCTAAGACTTCATCACCGATCTCAGTAGAAGCATTCTTTTGTGCTTCTGAAAGACTCCAGATAGCGACTGCACGGGCGAAATCATCTCCTTCACATGCATTCAAGCTAGCAGAATCAGGAATAAGATGTAAAATATCCTCATAGATACCATCATATGATATAACGAACTCGTAATGTTGTCATTCTGTATGGGAGCAAATGCTTAGTGAGCGCGCGTTTATCATAACAGAGATGAGAACTGGGACGTATACACACCATGGACATTGCTAAAAAGCGCCGACTGCAAGATATACTGCTGGGCTTTTTCCTGCTCAGCCACCCGGTGCCGGTTCTGTTACATATCATCGCCGTCACCCTCTTCACGCTGCTTGCCGCGTGGCAACATCCCGTCGGTTATGTTATCGCGCTGGTTATCGCGGCGCACGCGGCTATGCAACTTTCCATCGCCATGCTCAACGATTATTGCGACCGGCGCCTGGATGCTGAAGGCAAGAAAAACAAGCCGATTCCCCTCGGGCTCGTCACTCCCCGCGAGGCGCTGGTTGCGGGACTGGTCATGATCGCGCTAATGCTTGCGCTGTTGTTCTGGTTGCCACCGCTTGCGCTGCTGATCTCCCTGTGCTACCTCGCTTTGGGGCAGGCATATAACTTTGGCCTGAAATCGACGCCCTGGAGCGGCATTGTTTTCGCGCTGGCCATGCCTTTGATCCCTCTCTATGCCTTCGCCGGCGTGGGGCGTGTGTTTCCGTTCCTGTTCTGGCTGGTGCCGCTGGGTTTTTTTCTAGGTGTGGCCCTCAACCTCGCCAATTCGTTACCAGACATAGAGAAGGACAGCGCGGGCGGTGCGAAAACGCTGGCCGTATACCTCGGCGTGCAGCGGTCTTTCCTTGCCTGCCAGTTACTCATTGTGCTGAGCGCCTCGTTGATCGGCCTGCTGACAGTGCTGCGTATCGTTCCTGCAAATCCATGGATTGTTGTCGCGGCGCTCATTCTCACCTGCCTGTCCATTGAAGCGCGAGTATTATTCTTCGGGCCAGAAAAGCCCGTTGAGACCCGTAAGCTCTATTTTTACCTGGTCGCCGTGACCAGCCTTGTACTGGCCGGTGGCTGGCTGGTTGGAGTCTTAATGTAATGCCGCTACGCCTTACCCCCCTGGAATCTCTGCTGGCACGCCTGAATCTGCTGCCCGTGCCACTGTTTGATACGCCGCTCTCCGCGGGCATTGCTAAAGTACTCGTTACAGCATGCGAACTCGGCGTCTTCGATGCCCTTGATAAACACACCCTCTCCCTTGAAACCCTTGCGGAACGCTTGCAGTGCGATCCCCAGGGACTGCATTTGTTGCTCCAATTACTGATCTCAGCAGGATATGTGCGTCTGCGTCATGGAAAATACAGCAATACACGCGTTTCTCAACGCTGGCTTGCCGGCAGCTCATCACAGAGCGTTGCCCCTTATATTATTCATAGTCCCGATATCGTCGCTATCTGGGATCACCTGCCGCAAGTGATACGCGAAAACAGGCCGGTGATGCGCATGCCTTATGAAGAAGATGCGGCTAAGCCGGAGACTGCCGCTGCCCTGGCACGCCACTACGCCGGGCTTGCATCATTAGCGATGGTGCTTGGCGGCGAAGTTGTCAGGCGCGCTCCGATTCCCCGACATGCAATGCAGTTGCTTGATGTCGGTGGCTCGCATGCGGCGTACAGCGTCCTCTTCTGCCGCAGGTATCCTCAACTGCATGCTACCATCCTCGACATCGAGCCGGGCATTGAAGCTGGAAAATTGACCGTGAAACAAACAGGCATGGAAGAGCGCATCAATTTTCTTTGTGCCGACATTGTAAAGGACAATTTCGCCGCAGAGCTTGCGTCTTCCTTCGACGTAGCCCTCTACTTCCATATCGCCCACCTGCTGCCGCCGGAAATCAACGCGGTCGTGCTGGCAAAAGTAGCGGAAACGCTTAAGCCAGGAGGCGTCCTCGTTTACGTTGACCAGGTCATAGACCAGGCACCGCGTTTGAGCCTGGCCGCATTGATGGTACAATTTATGGCAGTGACGGTAACCGCTATCGGCGGCACCTGCTATCCGTTCGTCACAGTAAAAGGCTGGTTGGAACAGGCGGGCATGAGCAATGTGCGCCATCATCGCCTGCTCACACCGGGAGCGACAATGATCACGGCAAAGAAGATGTAAGCCTGTTTCATATAAATTCAGAAGGAAGAGCGATGCAGTCCAATTCAGAGCAGTTCAATGTATCTCTCGCTGAAGCATTCAAAGACCCTCAAGTCGTCAATGTTTATCGTTTTCGACCACCCTACCCTGATGAGGTGTTTGACATACTCACGGGCTTGATTGTGGATGAGCCACGCGTCGTTCTCGATGTTGGCGCAGGCTCAGGTGATATCGCCCGGCGGCTCGTCGAACGCGTGGAGCGAGTCGACGCCGTCGATTTTTCGCATA
Organism: Ktedonobacteraceae bacterium; assembly: GCA_035653615.1. Classification (NCBI taxonomy): domain Bacteria; kingdom Bacillati; phylum Chloroflexota; class Ktedonobacteria; order Ktedonobacterales; family Ktedonobacteraceae; species Ktedonobacteraceae bacterium. The sequence goes on from DASRBN010000001.1 coordinate 137,352, forward strand.
CTATGATTGAGAAGGGCAAACAACTGCCAGGTGGCAATCATCCTCACTTGCGCTGGATCTACGGCAAGGTAGAGGAAGTGCCACTTACGCCACCATATGCACTGATCACCGCGGGATCGAGCATCCACTGGATGAACTGGCCGCTGGCATTTCCGCGCTTCCGTTCTCTGCTTTCTCCACGTGGTTTCCTGGCGCTTGTCTATCGCAGAACGCTCCCTATGCCCTGGGATGCTGAGTTCAGGCAACTGCGCGCGCGATATTTCACGTCCAACGGGCATAGAGGCGCCCGCGTGGTAGCAGAGTTGGAGACCGGCGGCTTTTTTCACAAGCTAGGAGAGAAAGAAACGGCTCCCGTGCCATTTCTCCAATCAATCGATGACTTCATCGAGGGCCTGCACTCGCGCAGCACTTTCTCGCGGGAGCGCATGGGCCAGCAAAAGGCGTTCGAAATGGATCAACTGGTAAGGAACATCCTCCTGCGCCATCACAGCGACGGGATGCTGCCGTTGCAGGTCGTCGGAACGGTAATATGGGGAACGCCTGAAAGCGGGATAGCATGACGGACGAAACGGCTAATGGCCTGCTGCTTTAAACCGGCCAGTTCCGCCGCCCTCTGCTGTGTCAATCCCTCTTCCTGCCGGATTTGATACAGTATGCTGGCAAGATCGAGGGCAGTTTCTGCGACAGCAAGTATTACGGGAAGTACGTGCGAAAGACCTTCCCCGGCTTAAATTGTACAAGCGTGGCTATAAGTAATGAGACGATCAGAATGTATAAAGGAAAGCCCACATTTGCCAGATTCCACACCTTTATGGTCAAAAGGGTAATTACAGCAGAGATCATACCTGTGAAAAAAGGTATGGCGCTTTCTGTTTCTGGAAAGTTGAAGGCTTTTACTATCGTTGGCAGTGCTGCCAGGGCATCGGCAAGAATACTGAAAATGATTGCTACATTTCCTGATGATGTTATATACCAGAGAAGCAGACCGATTACAGATAAACCGCCGCAGATCAGGTCGAAGCGCGTTAATTTCCAGCGGGCATTTTTATTGACGAAAGAGGCAATGAAGATCGTCAGGGGGAGAAAGCCAACCATAAACGTCATTAAGGATTGGATGCCGACGCCTTGCTGCAATTCGGCGACAAAAGCAATCAGAGGCGCGAGCGACCACAATAAAAAAGAGACCCGGTTCGGCTTTACTCTGCCCTTAATGGTAGCAATCACATAGGTTATACCGCCGGTGGAAGAGATAATCGCGCCTAAGATCACGAAATTCTGGTTAATCATGCTGTGTGAGTTCCGGTGGGTGGGAGAGTAATCTTACAAACGTTTGGTAGACAGAAGGGATGCAGTAATTCATTCAACCGTCCGGCTGAATGAAAGAATTACTGCGGGTCGCTAGAAGAGAGCTTCCGCAACCTCTATTGCTGGCTCAGATGGCTCTGGCAGCATTTCAATCAGTGGCACACGTTTCGTTTCAACGATCCGGTTATCGGTGTCGACAAACACGAGGCGTGGCTCCAGCGAGCGAATCTCCTGTTCATCGAATTGCCCATAACTCATGATAATGACAAGATCGCCCTCGGCCGTAAGCCGAGCAGCAGCTCCGTTGAGGCAGATGACCCCGGAGCCGCGAGCGCCTGCAATAGTGTAAGTTTCCAGCCGCGCCCCGTTGTTGACGTTGACCACCTGTACCTTCTCATATGGATAGATATCGGCGGCATCCAGCAAATCCTGGTCGATAGTGATGCTACCAACATAGTTCAGGTTGGCCTGCGTGACGGTTGCACGATGAATCTTGCCCTTGCACATAGTGCGCTGCATAGTCATAATCCCTTCTGTTTTCAAACGTTCGATGCCCCGGCAGGTTCCCCAGATCTTTCCCCTGAGAGGGTCCCGCCGCGAGAGAAACCAGCGTATGGCTTCTATTCTATATTAACGCACGAAGGGGTAAAATGGAGACAGTCCCTGATTTTTTCTAAGGTTTTTGGAGGCATCATGTATGTCTCAAGGCAGCAAGCAATCCCAGCGCGTAAGCTTCAGCCGGGCTTTGAGCGTCAAAAATCTTCTCTCCGATCAAGAGACGGTAGTGGCATTTCCAGCGCCGCGCGGGCCAGGGAGCCAGTTTGATGAGGGTGTAGGTCTGAACGTGTGCTTCCAATGCCTCTCGCAGCGCGATTTCGTCGCCGGTGGTGATGCCGTATTCGGCGAGTTGCCGTCGCAATGCTTCTGCTATCATGTTCCTGGTTGTGTATTTGCTTGCTGGGCCGCCTGTATGACGGCGCGAATCTCTTCCGGGCTTAACGCTTCAAAATCGGTACGCGGTAAATCGTGTGGCATAATGGCAAAAGGACCTGTCCAATGTTTCGCGTGTTCTTCCAGCCAGTACAGGGTCTCGAACGCCTGCTTGCGCGACTCTTCGACGATTGGATAGCGCCTGGCGGCGCGCTCAAACACCTCGTGATCCTTGGTAAACACGCTGCCATCTTTGCGGATAACGACATCGATGTATAGATCGGTGTAGATAAGTTCGCGCGATTCACAGGTATAGTCGGGTGTCGGCAGCACGACATCACAATAGCCGTCGTTGAAGTTTCCCTGTTTGTCGTAACTGATATGGATAGTATACCAGGCGCCGGGCCAGAAGTAGCTGAGCGAGTGCCTTTCGGCATGAAAGAAATCGGGCTTCCAGAAGTTGGGTTTCCAGTGTTTTTTCGTGCCTGCCGGTGTCCAGATACACACGTAATCTTCGCAAATCGGCAACTGGTAGCCTTTCCACTCTGCCCACTGATCGCCACTCACGAGCATTTTACAAACGTCCACCTCGAGTAACATACGCGAACCTTTCCGTTAACGAGAACTCTCATCATTAAGGAATTATACCTGACAGGACAGGTTTCTACCAATTAGATTGCTTGCTCATTCTTCTTACCGCATTCGTGCGCTTGAGTGAGAAAGAAGAGTTTATGGTGAGAGATAAAAAAACCGGGCCGGACGAGTCATTCAGCCGGACGAGTCATTCTGAGCGAAGCGAAGAATCTGCGTCCCGATCTACCGAGATTCTTCGCTTCGCTCAGAATGACATGGCGAGAGGATGCTTCAGGTTTTTGGTGGTGAACGTTATTTTTAATAGAGGAACAGGCCGAATCTGAATATGGGCTTGTTCCTCTCACTCAACGGCCGCGATCTGCCTTTTCCCACAAACGCAGTAATATTGCCTGCGCCACCTGGATATCCCATTTTTAATGGCAATACCAGCTACGCTTGAGCAAGCAGAGAGTTGCAATATACTTTACCGGCAGTTATAGGTTACGCATATGCATAAATCTCGGGTCGTCCGAGTAACGCCAGAGCGAGTCATGGAATTCCCGCGTGGTATAATGGGTGCGTAAAACCACACTCAACGAGGAGACTGAACAGTGAGTACCACACAAGAAACCCGCGTCGAGCGGGACTCTATGGGAGAAATGCAGGTTCCGGCGGATGCCTATTATGGTGCCAGCACGCGGCGTGCCGTCCTCAACTTCCCCATCAGCGACCTGCGTTTCCCGCGCCCGTTTATTCGCGCCCTGGGACAGATCAAGCAGGCCGCGGCGCAGGTGAACGAGGAATTGGGAACCGTTGATCCACAGATTGCTGAGGCCATTGTAAGGGCCGCGCAAGAAGTCATAGATGGCAAACTCGATAGCCACTTCGTGCTGGATATTTTTCAGACCGGCTCCGGCACCTCTACCAATATGAATGCCAACGAGGTGATTGCCAATCGCGCCAGCGAGCTATTAGGCGGCTCGCGTGGCTCGCGCAAAGTCCACCCCAACGACCATGTCAACTTTGGGCAGTCGTCGAACGATGTCATTCCCACTGCCATCCACCTCTCGGCGCTGGTCAGCATCGAGCATGACCTGATACCCGCCTTGCAGGGATTGCGACAGGCGCTGGCGCAGAAGGCTGACGAGTTCATGCCCATTGTCAAAACAGGCCGGACGCACCTGCAGGATGCCACACCCATTCGCCTCGGTCAGGAATTTCTGGGCTATGCCGGCCAGGTCGAGCGCGGCATCGCTCGCCTGCGCCATGCCGCCAGTGAGCTATCTGAGGTCGCCCTCGGTGGCACCGCCGTTGGCACGGGCGTCAATACACATCCAGAATTCGCCGCTCGCGTGTGCAAACGTCTTTCTGAAATGAACAGCGTAGACGTGCATGAGACCAGCAATCATTTCCAGGCGCAGAGTACGCTCGATAATATCGTCGAGGCCAGCGGCTCACTCAACACGCTGGCGGTGAGTCTGATGAAGATTGCCAACGATATTCGCTGGCTCGGCTCCGGCCCGCGCGCCGGTATTGGCGAAATCGAGTTGCCTGCCGTGCAGCCGGGAAGTTCGATTATGCCCGGCAAAGTCAACCCCGTGATCGCCGAATCGGTCTGCATGGTCTGCGCGCAGGTCATCGGCAACCACACCACCATCACCGTCGCCGGTCAATCCGGCAACTTCGAGATCAACGTCATGATGCCCGTCACGGCCTACAACCTGCTGCAATCCATCAACCTGCTGGCGGCGTCGGCGCGCAACTTTACCGAGCAATGCATCAAGGGCATCAAGGCTACGACAAAAGGACCGGAGATGGTCGAACGTGGTCTGGCAATCTGTACCGCCCTGGCTCCGGTCATCGGCTATGATACCGCCGCCGACATCTCCAAAGAGGCATACAAGACCGGCAAAACGGTGCGCGAGGTGGCACGCGAGAAAACCAACCTTTCCGAAGAGGAACTCGACCGCATCCTCGATCCCGCCAGTATGACAAAACCAGGATTAGAGGGCGGCCCAGCCGGCGGTTAATAAAGCCGTGGCACCCCATGCGGCGAAGCCGTAGGGGCCGATTGATCGTACACATCGCCGATTCATCGGCCCTTCGTCCTTCGCCGGAATACGTTATGAAAATTCATACTCGGCCTATCACATCCATATGCGCCATCGATCAGGTGTATCCACACCCGACGTATCCGAAAGATCGGCGTAATTGGGCCAGATGCTTGCACCTGGCTCCAATGCTTTCAGGGCAATGGCGACGGCGCCGGACCATGTTTCGTCAACGGAGAGCGCCTGCATCTCTTCGCGTGTAAAAAAACGCGCATCGTCGATTTCATCAAGGTTCGGGCAAAGGTCGCTGACCGGCGAGAGCAGCTTCGCGCGGAACATGAAAAAATAGTTGTGCTCGCCATCGTCCATCACCCAGATGCGCAGGCCTATCAAGCCCTCGATCTCCACCCGCAGGCCCGTTTCCTCGAACGTTTCGCGTATAGCCGCCTGGTCTGGCAGTTCGCCCACATGAACGCGCCCCGCCGGAAGCAGATAGCGTCCCCGTGTAACCCCGTAAATATTGCGCACCAGCAGAACCCGTCCTTCGGAAACGACAACGGCTCCCGCACCCATACTGAGCGGGCGACTGGGCCTGGAACGCTCCGGGAATGGGTCGACGGGGGTGTTGACCTCTGTCATATGAATATGCTCCTGATCTACCTCAATAGTGTATTGTCCATAGTATACAGCACATGTGAAAGAGAAAGCCTGGCAATCCAAAGGGTCGCCAGGCTTTTCCTTCTAAGTCTCAGGAGATCACGCGCTGAAAGGCAGCGTCTCGTACTTCTGCTCTATCGGTAGGGCATTGACATGTACTCGGTCCACAATCACCGTCTCGAAAAATTGCAATAATGCCTGGCTTACGCAGTCTTCTATCGCAAGCTCAGTACTTTCAGGTTCATCAGCTAGAATTTCAGTAAACCGACCAGGACCCGGACAACGAAGAACAATTTGAATTTCCATGTCTGTCTCCTTCTCTTCTCTTTTTGTTTGCCATCTAAGATCAAAAATGGGCGCGGAAGACAAAGGTGCCTGAGTCTGCAATATTGGCTTCTGATTCCTCGCCTTTGAGGAAGGAGAAATCAAATGCAAGGATATGCCCAACCAGGATGAGCATTTCCTTTGCCATGGCCCCCTACTTACCCCCCTGGGCCTTGTATCGAGTATACCGTTTTTTAGAGGAAATTGATGTGTGTTATGTAACAAAATCCGTGTGAATTTACATCAAAAATGGGTGTTTGCCATAACACCCATTTGAAATAACCTTACCCGGTTTTTTAATTATTCGAGCCTCGCTTCATCTCCTCAAGCGCGTTAAGCAGCCTATCAAGCTCTTCGGGAGTATTATAAAAATGCGGCGAAATGCGCACGACATCGCTACGGGCCGCGCCATAGATCGAGCGCGCCGCCAGCTCATCCACGATGGATTGCACGCTCATATCCTGCCGGTCAGGGTGTGGTTTGAAGCATACAATGCCCGAACGTTCGCCTGCTCCCTGCGGCGAAACGACCGGATAACCCAGCCGCTCTAATCCGGCAATGACATAGCCCGTCAATCCTAGAATGCGTGCTTCTACCGCCTGCATACCGCCTTCGAGTGACTCGAAAACGCCCAGAGAGGCATCCATACCGATGATGGGCAGGCGGTTGGATGAGCTATGCTCGAAACGCCCTGCTCCGGTTCTCAATGGCTGTTGATGATTGAAGAAATCAAAAGGTGTCTCCACACTCAACCATCCCCGGCGCGGCGTGCGCAACTGCGGCAGCAGCTTGTCCGAAATATAAAGAATGCCGCATATCTGCGGGCCAAGCAGCCATTTATGCGAGGCGCCGGACAGGTAGTCGACATCCAGCGCCTGCACGTCGATATCAATCGCCCCCAGCGCCTGCATCGCATCGATGCCACACAGCACGCCCCGTTCGTGGCAATGACGAGCAATAGCTGCGACATCATTACGAAAGCCGCTCGAAAACTCCACGAGGCTCAACGTTACCAGCCGCGTGCGCTCCGTGATATTCGCCACGATATCCTCGACCACGATGCGGTGGTTGCGCGCCGGTACCTGAATGTAATGGACGCCCAATTCTTCTAGATTCAGCCAGGGATAGACATTGCTGGGAAATTCGCCCTCGGCGCTGAGGATGATGTCGCCATCCTGCCAGCGCAGTCCCTGCGCTATGGTCATAAAGCCGTCGCCTGTGCTATAGGTCAGAGCAATCTGGTCGGGACGAGCATGAATCAAATTTGCCAGGCGGCGATGGGACCCGGCTTCATATGCGGACCAGCGCTCGAAGTTGATGTTGCCATACAACGAAGTATCATCGACGTAATCGTGCAGCGTTCGCGCCGTCGGTCTCGGCAGCGGCCCGTTGGCCGCGTGATTCAAATAGGTGCAGTGCCTGGTTACCGGAAAGAACAGCTCGCGTAGCTCCGTAAGGCCCTCTTCCTCGCCCGAAAACTCGTGTTCCCCTTCCTCTAGCAGTAAAAGCGGTTGCAACATGTCGTCTAACGAAGGAAGAGCGGGAATGTGTTCGTAACTGGTCATGACAAAAGATAGCTCCTTGGTAGCTGGATAGTTTTGTATTCCCCGTGAAAGGATCAGATGGATTGAATCCTCGTGAATTTCAGTATAGCATATCTCGTGCCTCTCCAGGATGATCATTCGTTCGCCCTGGAGAGGTAGCTGACTCTGCTCAGGCCTTCACAAAGCTGAGAATCATGAAGAAAGGGAAATGATAGCCGGCGGGAATGAGCGTATCACTGCGCCGTTTGAAGAATCCTTCATGCGTAGGCACATCGACCAGACGTTGCAGTTGAAACCCCGCCAACAGGCAGGCATCTATATATTCTTGCAGCGTGCGATGATAAAAATAGACTTTGACACCTTCTTCCGCCATACCACGGTACGCGCACTTCTTGCCGGACTCGAAGTAATCGCTAATATGGCTGCGCACGACGAAAGAGTAGGGATTATTCATTGAAAATACCAGGTGTCCCCCACTTTTTGTGACCGATCCCAAGGTTCTGAGAAACCCCTGGTAGTCAAAGACATCATTGAGAACCAGGTGGCTCACGACCAGGTCGAAATGGTTTTCATAAGCAGGCAGCGGCAGGCTGAGGTCTGCAACCTGGTAAGTAATAGCGTCTTGCGGGTCTTTCGCGCGTGCAATCTCGATCAGCCGCGCGGAGATATCGATGCCTGTAACCTTTGCGCCACGCCTGGCAAGAATACGCGAGAGATAGCCCTCGCCACATCCGGCATCCAACGTGACCAGGTCGGAAACATCGTCCAATACCTGCAAGAAGAGAGGCATGATCGGCTCTTGTTCAATCCCCTTTGCCTCGCGCGCTTTGACCATATCAGCATACTCGGTGGCATAGTCGCTATAATTATCAACTTTGCTATCCATTAGCAGTCCTCTTTCCTTTTGTTTATTGCATTTGCACCTGACCTTTTCGGGTCTGAGGGTATACTTATCGTGCGCGGATGCGCCAGGGTCAAGTCCTTTTCCCCGTCTCCCGCTTGGGCTTGAAATGAACCTTGGCTTTGATAAAGAGCAACAATGCTCCTGGCCGCCTCAAGTACCTTCTCGCGTAATTCCTGTGGCTCTATTACAATCACCTGCGCGCCAAAGCTCAAAACGTACTCGCAGGCATTATGCTCGCCCTCAAATAGCATCGCAACCTGTACCCACCCGTCAGCGTCCGGCGGTTCAGTGCTGATGATGCGTGCGTATCTGCCCACAGTGCGCATATATGCCAGGATAGCAGGGTCAACACGCAGCGTGGCAGGATAGCGCGGCAGGTTGGCTTTGAAGTCGCTGGCCGATTGCTCCCAATAGGCCGCCAGGTCAAAATCGGCTGGACGCACAAATGGCTCATCCGTAATCCTGGCGTCTTGCACGCGCGAAACTCTATACGTGCGCGGCTCGCCTTCTACCGCCGCCACAAGATACCACACGCTTCCCTTGGCCACCAGCCCTAGCGGATCAACAAGTCGCTCAACACATGTATCATCGCTGCGGTGGTAGGTCATAGAGAGCCTGCGTTCCTGCCAGATGGCATCCTGTAGCGTTGGTAGATAAGGGATGGCGTCCTCCTGACTGCTCCAGCGTGTCGCATCGATATGAATACGATTGCGCACATATTGAGCATTGGAACGCGAAAACGAAGGCAGCGCGGCAAGCAGCTTGATCAGGGCCGCCTCCGATGCCTGGCGCAGCCCAAGATCGGCTAGCAGGCGCGCGGGCCCGGCGATAAAGAGCGCCTGAATTTCCGCCTCGCTCAGTCCCGTCAGATTCGTCGAATAGCCCTCCATCAATTTCCAACCACCACCTGTACCTCGTTCGGCCAGCACGGGAACACCTGCCGCGCTCAAGGCCTCCATATCGCGATGGATGGTGCGCTCCGAAACCTCCAGCCGTCTCGCCAGTTCGCGCGCCGTCATACGACGATGCACCTGCAAGAGTAACAGGATGGAAAGCAATCGATCAGCACGCATATGCTAGTTTCCCCTGTCGTTTGTTGAACGAAAGCCTTTCGTCTCTAAAAGAGTACTCTTCATATTATGGCATCAATCCTCTTCAGATGTCTCAAAAACTTCGGCGAATTCTTGCGTCGATAAGTAATGATGTATACTATACATGCGGGGCGGATACCACCCTCATCTGCCCCGTTTATTCTCTCTCGCCACCCCTCACACCCTGCACCCTGTGAGACTTGCCCCGCTTTCAGCGTATTTCTAGTAGGGGAAATCCCGCTCCCTGCTCGTAGCGGAGCTGACTTTCACTTTCTTCTATGCAATACATTTCGACTCTTTGCGTCTTATACACTGAGCAAATAACCAGGGCGGAGTAGTTTATGGATATCGGTAGCGACCTGGGAACACCGCTTACAGGTACAGGCCTCTCTATCTGGCCCGTGCCGAAAAAGGTTGAGCATGCCCCTGAAGCGCCTGCCGCTACCCGTCCAGAAAAGCTGGCTGCAGGCTCAGGGACGAAAAAGCTCTCCTTTGACGATCTGTACGCGCAGTATTATCCTCGCGTCCTGGCCTATTTGCGTTTTCGCACCGGTACGATGGATGTCGCGGAGGAACTGGTATCGCTCGTCTTCGAGCGCGCCTTGATCCACCTGTCCGACCTGCAAGCTCCAGGCGCTGCCGGTGCCTGGCTCTTTCGTATCGCCCGTAATTGTGTCTCCGATTATTTCCGGAAACACCAGTTCGATCTCTCTCTGGACACGCTCATTGGCGCAAATCATCCTTGCGAGCGTTCACCGGAGGAAGTCATCGTTGCACGCGAGGAGCGCATGCTGCTACTTACTCACCTCAATCACCTCTCGGAACGTGAGCGCGAGGTAATTGGCCTGAAGTTCGTCGCATGCCTGCAAAACCGTGAAATCGCGCGTGTCTTGCATATACCCGAAGGCACCGTCAGTTCGCTCCTTCACAGGGCGCTTGCTCGCCTGCGAGAAGCCCTCAATAGGGAAGGAGGGCACAATTTATGAAGCATGCTGAGGACGATTTCGCCAATCACAACTTCGATGACGCCGAGCTGTCCTGGATGGATGCCCTGGATGCCATTGCCATCGACGGGCAACGCTATCCCGTTGAAGCGCCAGCCGCCGCTACTGATCGCGAGGAAGATGAAGAACAGGCATTGTTGCGCCTCGCCGCGCAGTTGAGCGACGCACTTGCCCCGCTGCGCGAACTGCATGCCTCCGATAGAGCGCAAAAGCAACGTTTGAAAGTCCAGCTCAAAGCCGCGCTCGCGCAAAAAGTGCGCAGGCGCCGCTGGTATCGCAACCTGGTCGTAGCCGCAGCCATCTTCATGTTTGTATTGCTAGGGCCAGGCGTACTGCTGGAGATCAACTTTGCCAGGGACTGGAATAGAGGAGCTATCGGCGTCAACGAACCAGGAAGAATCGTAGCGACGGGCACTCCAACTACCGGCGTTAGCCTACCCGCCTACATCGCCAGCCCGACCCGTCTCCCCACACCGCAATCTCACGTCACGCCGATCCCTCATAGCAAGATCAAGCTTCTCCTGCCGCCGGAAAATCTGCCTGGGGTCGTAGAGGTTGCTGCGCCTTTCATCATGCAAACGAACAACGTCCTGTACAAGTATTTCGCGCACTATGTCGTTGCCGGACAGGATGTCTTTTTATATGAAGACCCCGGTATGCCGCCACAATCACCCTCGGCTTTCGATGGCCTGCATCTCGTCTCTATCGGCTCAATCAAAGGATGGCTCGATCAGGATACGTCCGGCAGAAACATTCTGAACTGGTTTCAAGATGGTTTTTATTGCCAGATCACCAGTCCGCTGCCGATCTCTCAACTGGCAGATTTCGCCAGCCATTTTCAGGTCGCCCCGGCATAATATTACGGTACCCCTGCCGCGGCCCGCAAGCGATTGGCCTGGTCTTCAGCAGAGCGCGCCTCCTGCCGCCGCCGCAGCCCTTTTAACGCCTCCGCCTTACGCAGCCAGTTATCGGGATCGTCCGGGCGCAGGTGGATTGCCTCATCCGCCGCCTTCAATCCCTCCTCATAGTATCCCAACCGGTTCAGCACCAGCGCCTTATTGTGCCAGGCCGTTGTCAGCCGCGAATTTAATTGTAGCGCGCGCTCGTAGGCTCGCAGCGCCTGCACATAATCGCCCAGGTTATAGAGCGTATTTCCGCGCCCATTCCAGGCAAACGCGAAATTGGGATCGATCTTCAGCGCCACGTCATATGCCCGCAACGCTTCCTGGTAGCGACCCAATTGCCGCAATACGCCCCCTTTGCCGCTCCACGCCGCCGCGTGCCGCCCATCCAGTTGCAGTGCCCTATCGTATGATTCCAGCGCCCGCGAGTATTCCCCCAATTCATCCAGCACATTGCCACGCCGGTTCCATGCCTCCGCGAATTTCGCATCTTCGTGCAGCGCCCTATCGAACATCCCCAGCGCCTGCTTCAATTTGCGCTGCGCATACAAAACCTGCCCCTTGCCAAAATACGCCGGAGCGTAATGGCTGTCCAGCTTCAGCGCCTCGTCAAACGCCTCCTGGGCCTCAGCGAAGCGCCGCATATCGTAAAGCACAGTCCCCTTGCCGTTCCAGGCTGGCACTAGCGACGGATTGCAACTGCACGCCTGCTCGTATGCCTTCAGCGCCGCCTGCAGTTGCCCCAGTTCGTGCAGCGCGTTTCCCTTGCCGCTCCATGATGTCGCGATCAGCGGCCCATAGGTCAGCGCCTTGTTAAAGGCATCCAGCGCCTCGCGATAGCGCTTCAGCGTATTCAGCACCAGGCCCTTGTTATTCCAGGCCTGCGCCAGTTCTGGATCGATGCGCAGCGCCTGCTCAAACGCCTGCAATGCCGCTTCGTGCCGTCCCAACGCGCTCAACGCCGCTCCCTTGCCATTGTAGGCCGCGGCGTTGCCCGGATCGAGTTGCAGCGCCCTTTCAAAAGCTTGCAGCGCCTCGCTGTGCCGGTGCAGCGTACTCAGAGCCGTCCCCTTGCCATTCCAGGAAGTGACCAGTGTCGGATTCAACTGCAATGCCCGTTCAAACGCCTCCAACGCCAGTTGGTGGTGCCCCCGCATTCCTTGCGTCAACCCGTATCCCTGCCAGCCCACCGAACTCGTCGTCTGCGTCTGCAATGCTTTTGTATACACCGCCAGCGCCTCGTCCAGGCGCTTCTGCGTATAGAGTGTATGTGCCTCTTCCAGCGGGTCCGTCGTCACTGCCGCGTGTACGCCGGTCGTGCGCACCGAATTGTTGATCTCTTCCAGTCGCGCCACCACATCCTGCGCGCTGGCCGGTCGCTTGTCGGCGTCCATCTCCAGCATCTGTTGCAGCAATACATCGAAGCGTGGATCGACATCGGGATTCACCTGCGAAACTGGCCGGAAGAAAAAAGGCTGCTCGCTTGGATCAATACCCGTCAGCAGGTGGTGCAATAAGGCTCCCAGGCTATAGATATCCGAACGCGGCGTGCTCTGCGCCTTACCATATTGTTCGGGAGCCGCGTATCCTGGCGAGCCGAGCGCCACCGTATCGTGCTGCTTGCCCGGCTTGAAAATACGCGCAATGCCAAAATCGATCAGAAAGAGGTGCCCGCTATCGCTGATCATCACATTTGCAGGCTTCAGGTCGCGAAACACAATCGGCGGCTGGTGATTATGCAGGTAGCTCAACACATCGCACAGCTGCTCCGCCCATTTGATCACCTGGTCTACCGGTAAAGGGCCGCCTCCAATGCTCTCCAGGTACTCCTCCAGCGTCTGGCCCTCAATAAAATCCATCACCAGGTACGAGCGGTCGTTTTCCGTGAAGTTGTCATAAATGCGCGGCAGGTTTGGATGTATCAGGTCCGCGAGCAGGTGCGCTTCGCGGTCAAACGCCTCTTTCGCCTCTTGCAGGCGCGCGGGTGGCAATCCGGCGCTGCTCATCTCCTTGATCGCCACCGGACGATTATTGAACCTCGTATCGGCCGCCTTATAAACGGCTCCCATGCCGCCCTGCCCTATTCTATTCAATAGCTGGTAGCGACCGGCCAGCAGCGTCTGCTCCGGCAGAGAGCCTGTTGTATGCGTGAATGGCAACAGCGTCGCGCAATGCTGGCAAAATTTCGCCGTTGATGGGTTCGCCGCCCCGCAATTCTCACAAAAAAGTTCTTGCGATGTCATCCGTTATTTTCGCTTCGTATAATTCCACGCTATCGATCAAATCAGCTTCATCTATCCTTATGATATGATAGCACAGTTTTCGTATGCTTTTGCTAGACGTAACCACTCCTCGATGCTCAACGTTTCGGCCCGGCGGCTCGCATCGATGCCTGCCGTCATCAATAATGCCCTTACCTTTTCATCTTTACAATGCAGCCCATGTGCCAGCGCGTTGTGCAACTGCTTGCGCTTCTCAGAAAAGCCTGCCTGCACTACACGGAAAAATGTATCCCGCTCCTCCCGCGTAATTGCCTTGTGCGGCGCATCCTCCCCCTCATTCACCTCTACGCGTAAGATCGCCGAATCGACCTTGGGCGCGGGATAAAACGCGCGAGCCGGAACGTGCGCAATAATTTTCGGCTTTCCATAGAATTGCACGCTGATCGCCAGCAGGCTCAGATCGCCAGGTGCGGCCACAATGCGTTGCGCAACCTCGTACTGCACCATGACCACAATCAAACGCGGTGGATTGGCGCTTTCCAGAAAATGGCGAAAGGTTGGCGCCGTAATATAATACGGCAAATTCGCCACCAGCTTATACGGCTCCTGACCGAATACAATTGCCGGATCGAGATAGAGCAGATTGCGCGCCACCAGTTCAACATTAGGGAAATTTCGCGTCGTCTCTGCCAGTAACTCCAGCATATTCCGCTCTAACTCTACTGCCACCACGCGCCTGGCTCGCTTCGCCAACTCCCGTGTCAAAACGCCTGTGCCCGCGCCAACTTCCAGCACCGTATCATCCGGGGCAATCTTCGCCGCCTCCACAATCCGCTGTAGCACTGCGCGGTCAACTAAAAAATTTTGCCCGAACGATTTGTTCGGGCGCATATCATGCGCATATAGCAGATTACGCAACTCGCGTACATCCGTCAAATCTGTCTCATCATGCATAGAACCTCTATTACCTGTAGGGACAGCGCCTGGTGCCTGTCCTTGCTGGAAAATTCTCTACCACCAGTAAGGTCCATTGGGCCAGCTGCGACCGCGCCAGTGCTGCCGCCGGGCAGGATTGTTTGAGCCAGCAGACCTGAACATTCGCCTCAACAGACCTGAGAATATGACCAGAATGATGAGTGGCACGATCAAAACAAACAGGATCAGGCCAATCGCAGCCCCGAGAATATCTCCGCCAGCGCCCATCAACATTCCGCCATGTGTGATCAGCCCCTGTACCAAAGCCACAATCACCAGAACAAGCAGAATAAATCCGAACCGCAAAGGCGAGCGCCTGTGCTGCTGTGGTCGCGCCCACGGCGGAACGCTCTGCCCCCATCCGCCAGGTGGTACGCGCTGTCCTTGATCTCCTGGCGGAATACTTTGTCCCCATCCTCCTGGCGGAACGCTCTGCCCCCACCCTCCTGTAGGGCCAGTGCCTGGTGCCTGTCCTGCTGCCCCAGTACTGCCCTGATAATTGTAAGAACTATAAGGCCCATATCCACGTTGATACGTATGGGTATCGTCACCGGAATACGCCTGTTCCTGCTCGCCGGGTTGGGCTGCAGCGTAGAGACCAGATTGATCGCGCCCCCGCGACTCGCCATAAACTGATGGCGGCTCATCTCGGGGCGCGGCCTCCTGCTCTAATTTACCAGACCAGGAATAAGGAGCGCGCGGGTAATAGACCTCATCTTGCGCAACATCCTGTTTCTGCGCCTGCTGTTGTGGATCGAACTCTTGCTGGCTCATCTACGGCCTCTGCTTCTCTTATGGGCATCATTCCTCTATCACCTACTATACATCACTACGAGATGCCATAGCCAGGGTTGTAAAGACAGCCTCCTGTAGAGATCAGAGGTCTCTTTGCACCTTGATATACAATAGTACGTCTTTGGACGCTGCATGAAACGAGCAGCGTCCTCAATGCGTTATACTCTAAAAGAAGGAAAAATGCGGTACCCAAAGACTGTAGGTAGGTGGGGGAAAATGTACCGTCTGGCAAAGGACGTGGAATCTTCTAGCCGGCGCAATTATCTCATAACATAATGTCTCACCAGGGGAATGAGTTCGTGCAGGGTAGAGGTGTACCTTTGTGGTCGCCCTGGCACATTATCAAAGGAGCATACCCTGGTGGCTTGTGGGTGTCCTTACTTGTGGCGTCCTGGCGGCTACGACACACCCCTGGATTATTCTATTTTTCTGTTTTCGGATGGAGAAAGATATAGCGATGGATCAGCAAGATAATAAGCAACACGACGAAAATCTTCACAAAGATGAAAACACAAGCCTGGTTCCGGTGCATGCCAGCAACGGCACCAGAGGGGATGGCATTGCTGCTACCGGCGGCAAAGCGCTAGCGCCTGTAAAAACCGTCACGACTAATTCGGGTCCGCTACCAACCCTCTCAAGACGCCGCGCCCGCCTGAATCGCGTTATTATCATCAAACGTCGCATGCAGCGTTCCGCGCGTGCCGATACCACTGCTCCACGGCTCATGATCACCTTCTTTGTGCTTGCTGTGGTATTGTTCTCCTTGCTCTCAAGTGGAGTCGGCGCTGCATATGCCTATTATCGCTCACAGTTGCCCTTGCTCAACGGCATTGCCACCCACTCGCTCTTCCAGACCACGCATATCTATGATCGCAATGGTAAATTACTCTATGATCTCTATGATCCCAAATATGGCCGTCGTACCTACGTCAACTATAATGATATTTCGCCGCTCGTTATCAACGCCACCGTCGCCATTGAGGATCACACCTTCTGGGACAACCCCGGCGTTGACCTGCAAGGCACCCTACGCGCCGCCATTGCCGACCTGCAAAGCCATGCCATCGTTGAGGGCGGTAGCACGATCACCCAGGAGCTGATCAAGAATCAGCTCTTTCCCACCGACCCGCGCACCTTCCAGGTAAAAGCCCAGGAAGCTGTGCTGGCCTATGGCCTCACGCAGCAATATCCCAAGTGGAAAATCATGGAGATGTACCTCAACACCGTCTACTATGGTTCGTTGAACTACGGCATCGAGGCCGCAGCCGAGGGCTTCTTCAATCTCAAACCAAAATGTACGCGCACGCATTGTATCCCCGCCGCCGCGCAGCTCGACCTGGCGCAGGCCTCTATGCTGGCTGGCCTGCCGCAGAGTCCTTCCTACTACGACCCCACCACGAACAAACAGGCCGCGCTGGCCCGCCAGCTCACCGTCTTGCAATCCATGGTCGATCTCAATATGATTACTCCCGCCCAGGCAAACCAGGCGCACGAGGAAATGGCAAAGTATAATTTCAAACCATTTGTTGATACCAAGAACGCCCCCCATTTCGTGGACTACGTTATCAACCAGGTGCTCGTCCCACTGATAGGCGCGGAAAACTTGCTCGACGGGGGCTACAACATCTACACCACCATCGACCTCAATCTGGAGAAAAAGGTCGAGCAAATTGTCTACAGCCACCTCTACCAGGTACAATGTGATAACTACCTGGGCTGCTATGGCCCGCTCAATGTGCAGAATAACGTCAATAATGCCGCGGTCGTCGTAGAGGACCCGTCGAATGGCGAAATTCTGGCCATGGATGGAAGCGCTAATATCAATGATAACCGGCCTGAAGTGCATGGCCAGTTTAACGCCGCCACTGCCGCCAGGCAGCCCGGTTCATCCTTCAAACCCATCGTCTATGCCACCGCCTTCGAAATGGGCTGGTATCCCGCTACCATCCTGCAAAATCACAAGACCATCTATCCCGTCCTGGTCTCTACCAACCCGGACAAGTATTACACCCCCAATAACTATGGTGATGTCTTCCTCAACGGCTTCCCCATGACCATTCGTAACGCGCTGGCAAACTCCATCAACATTCCTGCCATCGACGCCATCGAATACGCCGGCATTCCCAACGTCCTGAACATGGCCGCCCGCCTTGGCCTGACGGAAGTTGCCGCCCGCGACCCCAAAACCCTCGGCCCATCCATGGCCATCGGCACCGTCGAAGTCTCCTTGCTCCACCTCACCGGCGCTTATGCCACCTTCGCCAACCAGGGCGTAAGAGTTCCGCAAACATCCGTACTCGAAATAACCGACAGCATGGGCCATCCACTCTATACGTTCAATCCCTCGCACCCCGGCGGCGTGCGCGCCATGAGCTCCGAAGTCGCGTTCCTCATGAACAGCATCCTGTCGGACAAAACGTCGCGCTACCACGAATTTAGCCCGGGTAATCCGCTCGAACTCGCGGATCGCCCCGCCGCCGCCAAAACCGGCACCACCGATAGTTTCCGTGATAACTGGACTATGGGCTATACCCCTCATGTCGCCGTCGGCGTGTGGGCCGGCAACAGCGATAACACTATCATGAATAACGTCATCGGTATTACCGGCGCCGGCCCCATCTGGCACGATGTGATAGAATATGTATCGCATTACTATAATTATCCGCCCGATGATTTTGTGCGACCGCCCGATGTCCATTTGGGAACGGTCTCCGCTTTGACCGGCCTGCTGCCGCGCCCAGGCGAACCGACCATCACCGACTGGTTTATCGATGGCACCATGCCAACTATCCAGGGCAACTATTATGTCCCTCCCTGTCAGGGAAACGGGTGCAAACCCTCTCCACAAAATAACGGGTAGTAATTCAAAGATATGCTCTATCTTTGAGGTGATGTTGAGCAATCCGCGAGGCCCCGGTCATGTCATTCTGAGCGAAGCGAAGAATCTCGTCCCTTGCCAGAAGACGTTGGTAAAAACCATCATCGGCCCCAGGCCGAGTTACCCCAGATGATATAAAGGAATAGAGACCTGACATAACAAATAGTAAGGAGCGCGAATGAATAGCGAGGTTGAAAATAGCAAAGGCGAAGCAATAAATACCGGTAACAACACTACAACATCAGACCAGCATACTTCACATGCGGAAGAGGAAGACACCGTTAACTTCGATAAGTCAGACCCCGTCATGCAATCGGTACGCAGCAACCCTAAAGCAGAACAGGCCCTACGTTTGCCCAGCCGTACCGAACTCCGTAATCTCTGGTTTAAAGAGTATGGCGAGCAAGATTACGCCCTGCAAATGTGGGTACGCGTAGTAGAGCAACAAGACCTTGAAATCGAGATGATGCTACAGATGCAGGGCATGCTCATCTTTGGTCTCATGGTCAGCACGCAGCGCTATGCTCAATTCTATATCGATCTCAATGAGGAACTGCATCGCGAAAACGAACCTGAAACCGCCGATGCACTGCGCGATTACTACAGCGCCCTCATCCCACCGCAGGATCAGGAGATCGGCCCCGAAGGGCTGCCCATCCTCTATCGCTACATCCACATGCGCGACGTCACCATCATGAGCGGCGGCCAGAAAATCAAACTCCCCTACTGGCGTGGCAAACTCAGCGTCGTCGACGCATTCGTTGTAGGCGCTACCGCCGAAGAATAAAATGAGTTGATAGTGATGCGAAATGCAAACAGGCCACCCCGGCTGGGGTGGCCTGCTCGCATTTCCATCACTATCAACTCATTACTACATCATGCCGCCCATGCCGCCCATGCCACCGGGCATAGCAGGCGCAGGCTCTTCCTCCGGCACATCGGTAACAAGCGCATCCGTCGTCAGGAACATAGCCGCGATACTGGCCGCATTCTGCAGCGCCGAGCGCGTCACCTTGACAGGGTCAATAATGCCCGCCTCGAACATATCCACGTACTCGCCCTTCAACGCGTCGAAACCATGCCCGCGTGGGCTTCTGCTCACCTCGGCAGCCACTACCGCTCCATCGCGCCCGGCATTGAGCGCGATCTGGCGCAGCGGCTCCTCCAGGGCGCGGCGCAGGATATTTACGCCCGTCTGCTCGTCACCGGCAGCAACCTGCACCTTGCCAAGCGCCGGAATGGCATGCACCAGCACGGAACCACCACCGGCCACAATACCCTCTTCAACAGCCGCGCGCGTCGCCGAAAGCGCATCCTCAACGCGATGCTTCTTTTCCTTCAGTTCTACCTCCGTCGCGGCCCCGACCTTAATCACACCAACGCCACCGGCCAGCTTCGCCAGCCGCTCCTGCAGCTTCTCGCGATCATAGTCGCTCGTCGTCTCCTGAATCTGAGCGCGAATCTGCTTCACACGCGCCTGGATCGCTTCCGGCTTTCCAGCGCCCTCGACGATGGTGGTCGTATCCTTGTTGGCAAGCACCGTGCGCGCCGTGCCCAGGTCGCGCAGCGTCGCATTCTCCAGCTTCAGACCGGCCTTCTCGGTAATCACCCGGCCACCGGTCAGCACCGCGATATCCTCCAGCATCGCCTCGCGGCGATCACCAAAGCCAGGAGCCTTCACTGCCAGCACATTAAACGTGCCGCGCACCTTGTTCACTACCAGCGTCGCCAGCGCCTCGCCATCCACATCCTCGGCGATAATGACCATCTCCTTGCGCCCGGTCTGCAAAACGCGCTCCAGCACGGGCAGGATATCGGCAATCGCGCTGATCTTCTTATCCGTAATCAGGATGAACGGATTGGAAAGCTCCGCCTCCATGCGATCCATATTCGTCGCCATGTAGGGCGAGATATAGCCGCGATCAAACTGCATGCCCTCGGTATACTCTTTTTCCATGCTCAGCCCGCGGCCCTCTTCGACGGTAATCACACCATCTTTGCCGACCTTATCCATCACCTCGGCAATCAGCTCGCCGATTTCAGGGTCAGCCGCCGAGATAGAGGCGACCTGCGCCATCTGTTCCTGCGTCTCGACCGGCTTGCTCATCGACTTGATCTCCTCGATCACAGCCTCGACGCCCTTCTCGATGCCCCGCCGCAGGATCATCGGATTCGCGCCCGCCGCCAGGTTCTTCAGGCCCTCGGTAATAATCGCCTGCGCCAGCACGGTCGCGGTCGTCGTGCCATCACCGGCCACGTCGTTGGTCTTGGTTGCGACTTCCTTCAGCAACTGCGCGCCCATATTCTCGAACGGATCGGGCAGATCGATATCACGCGCGATGGTCACGCCGTCATTCGTAATCGTCGGCGCGCCATATTTCTTATCCAGTACCACATTGCGACCTTTCGGCCCCAGGGTCACCTTCACCGCATCGGCCAGCACGTCCATCCCCTTTTTCAGGGAGCGGCGAGCCTGTTCATCAAATTGTAATTGCTTTACCACGAACTCTTCTCCTACAAATTCCTTTTTTACTCAACAATACCCATAATGTCGCTCTCGCGCAGGATCAAATACTCCTCGCCATCCATCTTGACTTCCGTCCCGGCATACTTCGCAAACAGCACTCGCTGCCCAACCTTCACCTCCGGGGTGACTCGTTTGCCGTTATCCAGCACCTTGCCCGGACCAACCGCCAGGATTTCGCCCTCCTGGGGCTTCTCCTTCGCCGTATCCGGCAGCACGATGCCGCCTTTGGTCATGGTCTCACCCGACAGCGCCTTGACGACCACGCGGTCGGCCATTGGATGAATCCTGATATCATTTGTTGCCATACGCCAAATCCTCCCTATGTTTTTATTTTTGCGGGGTCAATTTCCACGAGTATCATTTAGCACTCTCAATGTGAGAGTGCGAACCTCCTACATCATACACCATTCGCAGTGGGATGACAAGGGGATTTTGCCGGTAATTACCCAGAAGTCCCCATCCTCTGACATGCCCCCGGCATGTCATTCTGAGCGAAGCGAAGAATCTCTGCCCAACTTCTCGTAATCACCGGATTACAGATGTCTTGACTTGTTTTGCCGTTTTTTCTAGTAAGGACAGCACTCGCTTGCCCATACCAAAAAGTGTCAGGGAGAGTGCCCCAACATCCCTCTTTCCTCTACATGTGATACAATAGCCACGAACTTATTTCTTGTTGAAACAATGCCGGCACAATGCAGTATTGGCATCTATAGGCGTCCCCATTGTATGGGCCTCGCCTCCTATCATACATATATAATTAGGGAAGTTGCGCATGTTGGAACAAACAGACTTGCTGGCCGGGCTGAATCAGCCGCAGCAACTGGCAGTCACTACTACCGAAGGACCCCTTCTGATCCTGGCCGGACCGGGCAGCGGCAAAACCCGCGTCATTACGCATCGCATTGCCTACCTGGTACAGCACGAACATATCTCGCCCTGGCGTATCCTGGCCGTCACCTTTACCAACAAGGCCGCCCGCGAAATGCGCGAGCGCCTGGAAAAGCTTGTCGGCGTCAGCGACTCCAAAGAAATGACCATCGGCACCTTCCATGCCATCTGCGCCCGCGTCCTGCGCATCGAAGCCGACTACCTGGCTCCCCTTGGCCTCAATCGCTCATTCGTCATCTTCGATACCGACGACCAGAATACGCTCATCAAACGCGCCATCAAAGATCTGAACCTGGATGAGAAACAATACCGGCCCGCGACCATGCAAAGCCTCATCTCACGGGCCAAAAATGATATGCAGGTGCCCGATCAGATGGCCGAACTCGCCTCTAAATATATCGAAGAGGTAGCAGCTCGCGTCTATAAGCAGTACCAACGCCTCTTGCGCGCCAATAACGGCGTCGATTTCGACGACCTGCTCATGCTCACCGAACAGCTGTGGCGCCGCGAACCAGAAGTCCTGCGCAAATACCAGCAGAAGTGGCAATACATTCACGTCGATGAGTTCCAGGATTGCAACCTGCCCCAATACAAGCTCATTCGCCTGCTCGGCTATGGCACCGACGACCGCCACGAAGGAATCGGCAATGTCTGCGTCGTGGGCGACGACGACCAGATGATCTATACCTGGCGCGGCGCCAGCGCCGAGAACGTGCAGCGTTTCGAGCGCGACTTCCCCCGCACGAAAATCATCCTGCTCGAACAGAACTATCGCTCGACCCAGACCATCCTCGACGCCGCCCAGAACGTTGTGCGCCGCAATCGCCTGCGCAAGGACAAACGCCTGTGGACAGCCCTGGGCACCGGCGAAAAAGTCGTCCTGCACGAGGCCTACAATGAGGAAGAAGAAGGACTCTTTGTAGCCCGCGAGATCGCTCGCCTGCTCGCTCGCGGCGAGATCGAGAAGCGCGGCGATGTCGCCGTCATGTATCGCACCAACGCCCAGTCACGCGCCCTGGAAGAGCAATTCCTGCGCGCCAACATTCCTTATAAGGTGATAGGCAGTCGCAAATTCTACGAGCGCAAAGAAATCAAGGACATGCTCGCCTACCTGCGCCTGCTGGCGAACCCGCATGATGACCTCAGCATGTCGCGCATCATCAACGTCCCCAACCGCAAAATCGGCCCCAAAACGCTCGGCGAATTGCAGCAGTGGGCCAACGACCAGCATATCTCGCTCTACGAAGCCGTGCAGCACGTCGACGAGCATCCTACGCTCGGCAAGGCCGCTAAAACCGCCTTGAAAGCCTTCGCCGAACTGCTTGCCGACCTGACCAAATCCATTGAAGAACTGACGCTGCCGGAATTATTGGATCGCACCGCCGAACGCAGCGGTTATGGTCCGGAACTCCGCGAATCCTCCGAGGGCGAAGAGCGCTGGAGCAACGTCCTGGAATTGCGGCGCGTCGCAGAAGACTATTCTGAGATCGAGACCGCTACCGCGCTCGAACTCTTCCTCGAAAACGTCGCCCTGGTGGGTGGCGCCGATACCGCGCAGACCGGCGAGGATGGCACGCTTATCAAAGAAGAGAACAAGGATGCCGTCACCCTGATCACCCTGCATGCCGCCAAGGGCCTGGAATATCCCATCGTCTTCATCGTTGGCATGGACGAAGGTTCGCTGCCGCACGCGCGCTCCGTCGATAAGCCCGAACAACTGGAAGAAGAGCGCCGCCTGGCCTATGTCGGCTTTACGCGTGCCATGCGCCGCCTCTACCTCGTGCGCGCCTATCGCCGCTCCTATTTCGGCGAGACGCAAATCACCGAACCATCGCGCTTCCTCGACGATATCCCTATTCATCTCGTTTCTACTCCTGGTGGTGGAACATCGAAGCAAGCCGGCGGTTTGCGTGCTGCCGCCAATCGCAACAACAACTGGGACGACGACTACAACCAGGATACGTGGTCCTCGCGTGAAACCGGTCGCACATTCGGTAGCGGCAAACCATCGACCGGGGCAAGGAATCAAACATCGCAATGGACCCCGCGTTCCTCATCCAACATCTCAAAGGTGCCGCCCTCGCTGCCGCCACAGAAGAGCAGCGGCAATGGAACACCGCCACTGTCATCATCCTCATCGACCACGCCACCCGCGAAGCCGAAAGGACAGCAGTTCAAGCCGGGCGACCGCGTGCGACACGACAAATTCGGCGAGGGCATTATCCTCAAAAGCGAAATGCAGGAGGCCACTGAATTCGTCGAAGTTCAATTCGGCAGCAAGTTCGGCAAAAAACGCCTCAGCATGGACTTCGCAAAACTCGAAAAAATATAAATACCTGTACCATAAAGTACCATCGTGTATGCTCCAATGCCTCTATGCCCCCAAAGGTTCACCGGCCTGCGTTGATTTGTTTCAGTAAGGGTAAATTATCTCGAAGCAGCCAGAAATTATCTAATTAGATCTCGGAGGCATCTCTAATGAACTTATCGCGTATTTCGATGCGTCGCGCACTCGCTTGCGCCCTGCTCTGCCTGGCAGGTGGATTGTTGCTGGTTGGCTGCACTCCGCCCTGGCAGCATAATAACGTCATTGCCGCCAGCAATTTCGGCGCGAAGCCGACCGCTAAGCAGGTGCTGGCTATGGTACAGAAAAACTTTCACAATGTTACCGCGTTCCATGTCGTAATGAAGACCTATAATCTGGGCACCCCAACGGGCGACAATCAGATCCAGATTCGCACCGCCGAGGGCGACGTGCTGATGCCGGATAAAGTCAAGGCCCAGGCCAATGTATTGCTTTCGGGACAGGCCGTTACAATCAATCTCATCAGTATCGGCGACACGCAATACATCACTGATCCCATTACCGGCCAGTGGCGCGTCGTCAAGGGCGTGCTGGATGCCAGTACGCTGACAAATCCCGATACCGGCATCATCTCGCTGGCAAACAAACTTCAGAACGTCACCGGTCCTACAGCCGATACTGTCAACGGCACACCCTGCTGGCGCGTCAATGGCCTGCTGGATGCCAAATATCTCGCATTTCTCACCGGCGGCGGTGTCCCTCCCGGAACCATGCTCAAGACCAGCATCTGCGCCGGCAAAGCAGACGCCCTGCTCTACGAGTTAAAAGTCACCGGTCAGGCTACCACGACTGACACTCCTCAGACCACGCGCACATTTGAAATCTCGAACTACAACGAAAATATCAGCATCAATGCTCCACAAATTCAATGAGCGTGATCTTTTTATCTTTGTTCTCATCGTTCAAAGCTTCTCAAGAGGGGCATCATGTACACATTGGAAGACGATCAAGAAACATCCGAAAACCTGCGCAAGCGCAACTTCATAAACGCGACCGGCGCCCCGGCCTCTTCGGATGCGCTACCCGGTGAGGACAGCGGCTTGTCCCTGTCCTCACCGGGAGATCCAGGACAGGCCTCAGGCGCTGTCCCTACCAGGCCGCTGTCATTTTCGCAGCAGATTACGAGTTCTTTCAAGAAGCTCACGACTCCCGGCAAGAATGTCACAGCCGCGAGTCCTGCTGGAAAACGCGTAGCGGTAGCCGCTCTCACCGTTGCCTGCATTGGCGTCTTTTTCACCGCCCTCGACCAGACGGTGGTCGTCACAGCATTACCGCAAATCATCGAAGACCCTGGCATCAACATTTCCATCGCACAGATCGACCACGCCGCCTGGATCGTCAGCGCGTACCTGCTGGGATTCATCATCGCCATGCCCTTGATGGGGCGTGTCTCCGATATTTTTGGTCGTCGCCGCATCTTTCTGCTCTGCATGAGCATTTTCGGCATTGGCTCCATTTTCTGCGGCCTGGCTCCGTGGCTCGGACAAAACGTAGACCTCAGTTTCCTGAGCGCGCTTGGCATCGATACCTCGTCATCCGGCCTGATCTGGCTCGTCGCCGCCCGTTTCTTTCAGGCCATCGGCGGTGGAGCAGTTGTACCCGTTGCCATGGCCATCGTCAGCGATTTCTATGGGCAGGAGCGGCGCGCCCTGGCATTGGGCATCGTCGGCGCCGTCACCGAAGCTGGCGGCGTGGTTGGCCCATTATATGGCGCCATCATTGTAGAACGCTTCGGCTGGACGTACATCTTCTTCTTCAACGCGCCGATTGTTTTTGTACTCATGCTTGCCGCCTGGTTCTTTATTCCCAAAGGCAAACGCCTGCGTGAGAACATCGACTGGTTGGGAGCCATCCTGCTAGGCCTGGCCCTCACCTGCCTGAGCCTGGGGTTGGCGCAGCAGGGAACCGAACTGGGTCCAACCACAGTCAATGGTTCCGCGCCACAAAATAATCCTGTCTCATTGGCCCTGGCCGTCGTTTTCTTGATCGCGTTCATTGTTGTCGAATGCATTCCACGCTGGTCGATCCCGCGTCTCTCGCTCTCGAAGCGCTTCCCATTCATTCGCGCTGGCATCGTCAAGCAGGTACGCTGGCCCGTCGTCGATCTCTCGCTTTTCAAACGGCTGCCGTTCTCGGCCACCTCGCTGGTTAGCCTGTTCATCGGCGCGGCGCTGATCATCGCCATGGCCGATATTCCGATCTTCGTCAACACCGTCCTCGCCCGGCAAATACCCGCCGATCAACTGCCCCTGGTTAGCGGCCTTGCCTTGATGCGCATGACCATCATGATTCCCATCGGAGCTTTCCTGGGCGGCTGGTTGTGCAGTCGCCTCTCATGCCGCGTCACTGGCGTACTGGGCCTGCTCTTTGCCGCGACCGGTTTCTATCTCATGAGTCGCTGGCCACTCAATGTTGATTGGAACCAGATCACCATCAGCACTGTGACCACCGGCTTCGGCTTTGGCCTCGTCATCGCCCCCATCGGCACAACCGCCATCAACGCCGTCAAAGCCAATCAAGCCGGTATGGGTTCATCCATCGTTACCTCGCTGCGCATGCTCGGCATGACGCTGGGCCTGGCCGCCCTGACTTCCTGGGCGCTGGCCTACTTCAAACAACTGGCCTCTCAATATCCATCCCTGCCCGTCACGGCCACCGCCGACCAGTTTGCGCAGTGGTCGAAGGGCTATGCCGATCATTTGATCAATGCCGCCCACACCGTCTACAGCGCCGTGTTCTTCACCACCATGATCCTGTGCCTGATTGCCATCATCCCCGCTATATTCCTGTGGGGCAGTAAAGCGGTCGCCCAGCAATCTCAGGAAGATCTGGCGGAAATGCCAACCCTACCACCTCTAAGCGAGGCGCCCGCGCCATCCGATCCTGCTCTGTTTAGCGACGAAACCATCGCGACCGCGGCTCCCGTTGCCGGAACATTCCTCGCAGTCGCCGATGCCGATATGCTCGACCAGAGCAGCCTGGCCGAACCGCCAACCATTCCACCGGTCGTCGACGATGGCGGTGATGATGGGAATGGGAATCCCAAACCCAGAAAGAAACGACGCCTGATTCTCGCCCTTGCCTGTCTCGCTCTTGTCCTGCTTTTAGTAGCAGCAGGCGTATTTGCCGCCCTCGAATGGCAATCTCCCGGCCCTTCAACAGCCTCGAATAGCTCGCCCAGCGGCTCAACAGGCTCGACATCAGCTCCAACAGCCACGCCAGAATCCGGGCCGCGCATGTTCCAATTGGCATTGGATGACACGGCGCTCACCTCGCTCTTTGTCTCGCAGCTTGGCCTGAATCAGAATACGCTGACCGATATGAAGCTCACGCCTGAACCTGGCGATGGCCTGATTCTCAGCCTGAACCTGCATATCGACTCCAGCGGCATTCATCGCGTTATGCCCATTGAAATGGATACTATCATCGGTATCGATTCGCATCAAAACATCCAACTACAGGTGCTGCATTTGAAACGCGACGGCATCGATGCCGGACCCGCTGCCGCCGCCAACATGCAAAAGGCCCTGAATCAATTGCTGATCAACTCGCTCATGCCATCGCTGCGCGCCCAGTTGCGGAACGTCAAGCTCATCTCCATCCATACCAGCAAAACCATCGTCTGTGGTGGTGGCGCTGAGCTGCTCGTCCTGCTTATCCAGGCGCCGCCCATCCAGGGTATTGCCGCGCAGCCAACGCCGGTCGCGCTCTGTTTCAAAGGACCTGTCGATATCAATAAATTATTGCCGCACTGATGATGCTACGGGCTTCGCCGCGTAGGGGCCGATCAATCGGCCCCGCAAGCCCAATAAGGAGACCGCACCATGAAACGCATATACTACTTCAAATTCGGCTGGATACTGCTGCTGGCAGTCCTCGTACTGGGAGTCTCGATCATCACTCCGGCGGCAGCATCCAACAAAGTCGTCAAACAAACGCCGCTTATCGCGCACCAGTCGGCCGCCACGTCGATTAATGCCACCTTTTATCTTACTACCGCCAGCCTGAAATCCTTATTCCAGAGCCATATGGATTCTCAGGTTCCTACTTCCGTCAACAGCGCCATCACCAGCATGATCAGCACGCTGCCCAAACAGGATCAAGACTGGGCTTATCTCATGGCTACCACGCTGATCCAACCATCCGCAACCCTCGTCAGCCTCGTACCCCAGAAAGGTGGCCTGGCTATGACGCTGAAATTGAGTCTCTATCCCGGCGACCCCCTGCCCACCACCTCCAGCATGCTCATTACCTTCACCGTTCTGAACTCGACGACAGCCCAGGTCAGTGCCAGTCCCATGAATGGTAGTCCCGCATTGATGTCCGGCCCGCTCAGCACCTTCACTATGCCGCTGGGCTCGCTCAATAAAATTAATTCCACACCCGGTTGTGGCGCCTCATCTCTTGCCCTGAACCTGAAATTTCCCGTTTCAGTAGGGCAGTCCCAATCCTCTTCCCCACCACAACAAAGTGCCAACGCAACGGGCGGCCAGAATCTTCTGGCATCCCAGCTTACAACCAGAACGCTCGCTTCCAGCAACGTCAATTCCTATATCGAAATTCCTGCCTCCTCGCTTGCGTCCATGGGCAGCGCTATTGGCAGCATGCCCGTTGGCAACGGCCTCACCGCCCAGAATTTTCAGATCAGCGTCCAGAATCCGAACATACTGATTACCTCCGACATCATCTGGAGCGGCCTGAATATCGGTACTGCTACCACCACTATGATGCCCTCCGCTGAAGCCGGCAAAATGGTCGTCCATGTCGTCAACACTACCCTCAACCTCTTCGGCTTCATCCCTTTCCCCATGAACAGTTACAACGCGCAGACCGAGCAGACACTTAACTCGGAACTGGGCAGCGCCTTCGGGAGCACCTATTATGTTGCCTCAGCTGCCATTGGCCCCAACAGCCAGTTGCCCTGCGCAGCCCAGGACAGCCTCGTCTTGTCAGGCACAGCAAACTTGAATTTGTAAGGGCGGCCCTTGTGGTTTATACGGGCAGGTTTATGCAGCGCTCCAGGGCCGTGTCATTCTGAGCGCAGCGAAGAATCGAAGCAGAAGCCTTCGTTACGAAGGCACACGGAATTCGTCCAGGGCCGTGTCATTCTGAGCGCAGTGAAGAATCCGCGTGCGCCAGAGATTCTTCGCTGCGCTCAGAATGACACGCTCCAGGAGCGCTGCAAAAAAACCTCCGACCGCGCTCCCGTAGGGGCCGGTTTACCGCGCCCACCGCCGATTTATCGGCCCTCTGTGGCTCTCGTCTTTACCGTACACACCGCCGATTCATCGGCCCTCTGTGGCTCTCGTCTCTTTTCAATACGACTCCACAGCTTCTCACCAAGCGCCACGCCCGGCTTCTCGATCAGCAGGTAGGAGATGGCAGAGAAAGGAATAATCACGAAGCACGCAAACAACCAGTACAGGCTAAATGCTGCCAGCGGATTCCATCCTTGCAAGTGATTTTCCGCATTACTTGCGAAAAAGATCAGCAGTGGCAGGTGCCACATGTACAGGCTGAAGGAGATCAGCCCGATCCAACGCAATGGCCGCCATTCAAAAGGTCTTTTTAGCGTCCTGGAGCCAAACAGGATCGCGAAGATGCACAGGCCGAAACCCAGCGAAAATCCCAGTTCGCCTAACCAGTTATATTGCTCGTTCACTATGCCGAAAGACCATACCGGATTCCCCTGATTGAAACGCCACATGGCACAGAAGACCAGCGCCAGTATGGCACTACCCCACAGCCAGGGAGCCAGGCGCCGCGCTATCCTGTGAAATCTTCCCTCGCTAGACACCTGCCGAGCGAAGATAAAAAGCAGGCTCAGCAGCATACCCACACCGAAGTCTTCAAGAAACTTTCCATAGCTGCCATAGGTAAAGAACAGGATCACGTTCAGCATTGAGCGCGGCATCAGAAAGGTCTCTGTAGGATGCTGTGAAAAGTAGTATCCCCAGTAGCGCGAAGACAGCCCCCAGGCAATCAATAGGCCCAGGCAGCCTATCACCAGCCACAAACGCCGTTTCATCGAGCCGCCCTTAAATAGCCGCAGCACGATGAAGCCCATCGCCAGCGTAAACAGTGGCAGCAGCATATAAAACTGCCATTCCACGCCCAGCGTCCAGAACGGCCCGTTGATCTTCTGGTACGTGATGCTGCTCGACTCCATGAAGAAGACCAGGAACAGCCCTAATTCTTTCCAGTGAGCCGGCTGCAAGTATTCCCTGTGCGCGAACAGCACCAGTAAAAACAGGCACGCATAGTATGCCGGAATGATGCGAAATGCCCGGCGCAGGTAGAAACGCCGCGCCGACGACCAGGTCGTATGCTCGACTAGCAAGGATTTAGCGTAGGGCATGAAGAGCAGGAAGCCCGATAATACGAAGAACAGTGTCACGCCTGTCGCTCCGGCATAGACAATTGCGCCAAAAAGAGCATGCGAGCGATTGAACGGGTCCCAAAGCCCTGTACTGACACCGATCCGGCTAATATGGAACGCCATTACTATCAAGCAGGCGATAGCTCGCACACCATCAAGGGTAGGGATAGAATTTTTCTGTTTTTTATCTTCTAGTAGATATGCTAACCAGTGGTTTACTCCACGCCCAGCTCCCTGTATCCACGTCCATGACTGATGTATAAATGGTATCAAATGGCCGAATAAAATGAGATACCTCCTCTAGCTCCATACGCACTTCGTCCTTCTTCTCGGTGCTGCCAGCAATTCTGGTGTGTCAGTCTCTAAAAATTTCAACGGCCCATTGGTAGGAAAAGTTTTGGAAAGTCTTTTTTCCTACTGCTTGCGTTTTTCCTGCAATAGCTGTAAAGTTCATCTCAACAACACGAGTAAAGGAGCAACGCGTAGACTATGCCCACACTTGAAAAGACCGCCGGCAAAATCGTCCCTTTACCGGTCAGACTGGAATACCATGCCACCGTCCACGATATGCCCACCGACGAACGCCCGCGCGAGCGACTGCAAAACTATGGCGCCCAGGCCCTCTCGAACGCCGAACTTCTTGCCATCATCCTGCGCACCGGCACCACGCGCGACAACGTCCTGGAACTCTCAGGAAAACTGCTTGCCAAATACGGTGGACTGAGTGGCCTGATGCGCGTCGACTTTCGCGAATTGTGTTCAGAGTATGGCCTGGGCGAGGCCAAAAGCGCCCAGCTCAAGGCCGCATTGGAGATCGGGCGCAGGCTCGGCCTGATGCAACCCGACGAAAAATACCAGATCAAATCGCCAGCCGATGCCGCGAATCTCGTGATGATGGAAATGTGCTACCTCGATCACGAGCAGATGCGCATCCTCACCCTCGACACCAAAAATCAGGTCGTCGAAAACATCGGTCGCTACCAGGGGACCGTCAACAGTTCCGTCCTGCGCGCCGCCGAAATCTTTCGCCCGGCCATCATGCGCAACTGCCCCGGCGTCATCATCTGTCACAACCACCCCAGCGGCGATCCCACTCCCTCCCCTGAGGATATCGCGGTCACAGAGCAACTGGTGCAGGCGGGCAAGGTGCTGGATATCGAACTGGTGGATCACCTGGTGATCGGAAATCATAGGTTTGTGAGTTTGAAGGAACGGCTGCGGTGGTAGCGTGGATGTCCGGCGGCAAAAACGTTTGATAAACAAACCGTAACCTGATTCATTAGCTGTGCATCAATAAAAATTGACATATGTGTGATCTGTTCTAATGGATCACAAAGTGATGGGATAAAATTTGATTCTTAGCTCGTTTATAAGGTAGGTGCATTAGACAGCTATTTGGAGGAATTGATCGGGTAGAGGTTCTAGAACTCGCTGGCTAGCCACCGAAGAGGCTGAATCGTGTAAGGAAATTGTAATTCCAACGACTATACAAAGGTCGCGCGAAACTCAAAGGTTGGCACTTGAGCAACACAGGGAGGACTTATGAACCGCTTCGTCAAAATCCTGGTTAATGTTCTGTGCGTTGGTACATTCACATTTGCTTTTCTATTTCTACCATCTGTAGCCGGAGCGCAATCTCCTCAATCGAAATGCGGAAAATGGAGTATTGTTCCCAGTCCTGACCCCGGTATGTCCAACTCTCTCTTAAACGTAGCTGCCATTTCTAACAGCGATGCTGGGCCGTGGGTTACTATGCAGGGAATAATGGAAACAATCAAACGCTGGCCGAACATTGGGATGGAACTGCCTGGAGCGTTGTCCCCAGCCTGAACATTATGAATAGCAATTTTAATGGCGTATCTGCCGTTCCTAATAGCAACGATCTTCTGGCGGTGGGAGCTTATCTAAGTTCCCGCGAGAAAACACTGGTCGGGCAGTGGAATGGAACGAGTTGGAGTAAAATTAATAGTCCTGATGTGGGTAAAGATTATAGCGGATTTTCGAGCGTCATTGCCCTGACTACAAACAACGCCTGGGCTGTGGGTGGTGCATTAGACCCCAACACCTTCCAGGGGCCGGCACTAGTCGAGCATTGGAACGGAAGTAAATGGAGCATCGCTCACAGCCCAGCCGTTAATGGATTCCTGAATAGCGTGACAGCAGTTCCGTCCAGTAACATGCTCTGGGCAGTTGGCGCAACTTCTAGCGGTCAGACACTTACCGAAAGCTACTGCTAAATGCAATAAACTCAGGCTATGGGGCAAGGAGTATAATTCTTACCATCTTCATGTCGACAATGACGGTGACAACGGCTACAATGGAGAAATGCTGAGGCAGGCAGTGTGCGGATTGACTGGCATGCAGCTTGCCTGATGAATGCGATGCAAGGAAAGGAAAGGTGTCTATGCAAATTGAAGCCAGGCTCGAGGCCCTGGGACTCGTCCTTCCCGCAGCCCCCAAGGCCCCGCCGGGGATCAAGCTTTCGTTCTCCTGGATCCGCAAGCGCGGCAATCGGATCTATGTGTCAGGACATTCGGCTCAAGCTCCTGACGGTTCATTCCCTGGCCCCTTTGGCAAAGTGCCGACCGAGGTTTCTCTGGAGGCGGCCCAGGCCGCAGCCCGATCCACCGCCCTCTCCATGCTTGCCAGTCTCAAGCGGGAACTCGGAGACCTCGATCGTGTGACCGCCTGGTTGATGGTGTACGGCATGGTCAACGCGGAACCCGGCTACGCCCAGACCACCAATGCCATTAATGGTTTCTCGGACCTGATTCTTGAGCTGTATGGACCAGAGGTGGGACAGCATGCTCGTGTGGCTGTCGGCATGGCGACCTTACCTCTCAACAATGCCGTCACCATTGCAGCCGAAGTGGAATTTGCGCCGTGAGATTCACCTGCACTCCCTGCCCTCTCACCGGGATCTGGGGAGACGAAGAGCGTCTCCCTTGTCCTGGACAAGCACTTCCTGCATGTCGGCAATCCAGGTAGACCCAGCATTGTCTGGCTTCACAACGTCTTTGCGTTCTTAAATCATCATGTGGTACGATATCAAACATGTATCGCAATGCGATAAAAGGGCATATCCTCGTATGATGCTAAAAATAGGCATACTGAGTCATCTTTAGCCATCAGGTAGTTCTCGTGAAAGGCCAGAGCAATGGGCGACGAAGCCACAAGTTTCAACATCTATGACATGCGAACGGGCCGCCTGGCTGCAAGAATAGGCACCGATGAGACCGTGCAAGGCGCAGGTGATCCAGAGGCCGAGGCAACCTTGAAGGCGCTCATGCAGCAAGAAATCGTCGTCCGCGAAGAGCAGCTCAATCTCGACCCAGAAGATGAGGACGAGGAGATTGATTTGTTCCCTGAAGAGACTATGTGCTATATCGACTTGATAACGCTTCGCCCCGGCGATCCCAGGCATCTCAAGGCTTTTCTCTTGCGGCTGCCATATGTCAGCCATTACGAGGTGCGCCCATAAGGAGCAAGATAAGATAAAGGACCAGCACGACATTGTGCTGGTCCTTTATCTTATCTTGCTGGCTGTACTTACTGAGCTTTTGCCGCCGCCTTCTCCACCTTGCGGCGTTTTGGTCGCTCCTGCTCGCGGTGCCGGTCGTGTCCATTTCCGGCCTCCTTACCATGCGTCGTGAGCTTGTCGAAGCCCTCGATGGCCGTTTCGAGTACCTGCCGGATATCCGTCACGAAGACGAAATGCATCTGGTCGCGCAGTTCCTTTGGCAGGTCTTCCATCAGGTCTATCTCGTTCTTCTTGGGCAGAATCACGGTGCGAATGCCAGAACGATAGGCTGCCAGCACCTTCTCTTTGACGCCGCCAATCGGCATCACCTTGCCGCGCAGCGTAATCTCGCCCGTCATTGCCACATCTGAGCGCACATTATGGCCGCTTGCCAGTGACACCAGCACCGTCACCATTGTCACGCCCGCAGATGGACCGTCCTTGGGAATCGCCCCTGCCGGTACGTGAATATGCACGTTCTGGTTCTCGAACACATTGGCGGGCAGGCCCAGCGACTCCGCGTGCGAGCGCACATAGCTTAGCGCCGCTATTGCCGACTCCTTCATCACATCGCCCAGTTGGCCCGTCAGGATCAACTGGCTCTCCTTGCCGGGCATCGCGGCTGCCTCAATGAAAATGATCTCGCCCCCGACCGGCGTCCAGGTCAGTCCTGTGGCGATACCCGGACGGTCGATGCGCTCCGCGACCTCCTCGAAAAAGCGCTGCCTTCCCAGGTATTCTGGCACATCTTCTGCCGTGACGTGGATGGGCGTTTGCTTACCCTCCGCGACCTGTTTGGCGACCTTGCGGCACAGCGAGCCGATCTCGCGTTCCAGGTTGCGCACGCCCGCCTCGCGTGTATAGTCACGGGCGATGCGCCTGAGCGCCGCGTCATCCACCGTCAGTTCGTCCTTTTTCAGCCCGTTGGCCTCAAGCTGCTTGGGCAAGAGGTAGTTGCGGGCGATGTGCAGCTTCTGTTCCTCAGTATAGCCGGAGAGTTCGAGTATCTCCATGCGGTCGCGCAGGGCCGGTGGAATAGGCTCCAACGCGTTGGCAGTGGCGATGAACATCACGTGCGACAGGTCGAACGGCAGGTCCAGGTAGTTATCGCGGAAGTTGTAGTTCTGTTCGGGGTCCAGCACCTCCAGCAGCGCCGAGGATGGATCGCCGCGCCAGTCCGCCCCCACCTTGTCTACCTCATCCAGCATAATCACCGGGTCGTTCGTATCCACGCGCCGCAGCGTCTGGATAATCCGTCCCGGCATCGCTCCGATATAGGTGCGGCGGTGCCCGCGAATCTCGGCCTCGTCACGGATGCCGCCCAGCGACATGCGCGCGAACTTACGCCCCAGCGCCCGCGCAATCGACTGCCCCAGCGAAGTTTTTCCTACTCCCGGCGGTCCGACGAAACACAGAATAGGCTCGCGGTTGATCTGCCGCAGACCCTCCTGCGATACCAGCGGCTGCGTCGGTCGTATCTCCTCCGTCTCAACACCATCCTGAACGGTAGCCACTTCCTTGCTGCGTTCAAGCTGCTCGGCCATGCGCTCTTCCTTGAGGCGCCGAACGGCCAGGTATTCCAGGATGCGATCCTTGATCTTTTCCAGGTCATAGTGATCCTGGTCGAGCACCTGCCGGGCGCGCGCAACATCGATCGTTTCACCGGTGCTTTTGCTCCACGGCAGGCTCGTCAGCAATTCCAGGTAGGTGCGAATGATGCTATATTCGGGTGAGACGGTCGGTAGTTTTTCGAGCCGCGATAGCTCGCGATTGGCCTCTTTCAAGGCCTCCTCTGGCATCTTCGCCTCGTCGATTTTGCGCCGCAGCTCGTTGATAGTGGCCTGCTCTTCGCTCTCCTCGCCCAGTTCGCGCTGGATCGCCTTCAGCTGCTCGCGCAGCAGGTATTCGCGCTGCACTTTACCCATCTCTTCCTGGGCGCTGGACTGAATTTTCTTGCCCAGCTCGAAGATTTCCAGCTCGTGGCGCAGAAAACTGCTCAAATTCTCCAGCTTGGCGCGTACCGAGTCAAGTTCCAGCAATTTCTGGCGCAGCTCCAGGTCCATCTGCACGAAAGTGGCAATGACGTAGACCACCTGGCGCGGCTCCTCTAGATTAAGCGTCGCCGCTGCCACCCCTTCGGGCACGTTCTGCACCAGGGCCACCAGGCGCTGGAAGTAGCCCACAACGTTGCGTTTAATCGCCTCGGTTTCGTCATCCGTTTCCTGCAAATCCGGCTTCAGCGTCACATGCGCGGCCAGGTAGGGCTTCTCTTGTGTGAACTCACCGATATCGACGCGCTCCAGGCCCTGCACTATGATCTGGATCGTCCCGTCCGGCATGCGAATCATACGCGCTATACGCGAAACGGTGCCGATCTTGAAGATGTCGTTCGGCCCCGCCTGCTCGATGTCGGCGGACTTTTGCGCGACCAGCACTACGAGGCGGTTCCCGCGCATCACATCATCGATCAGGCGAATCGAGCGTTCCTGGCCCACCCCAAGCGGCTGCACGGCGAAAGGATAAATGACGGTATCCTTCAAGGGCAGAACCGGCAAGACATCAGGAATTGTTAAAGGCTCGTCATCATCTTCATCGCTCTGCTTGCGTGAGGCCGTTTCTCGTTCCCCGCTAGAGGAAGCCGAACCCTCCTTTTCATCGCGCTGACTGGTGGGTGTCGTATCGCTCTTCCCGCGTGCTTCCGGTGTCTCCTCTGTTTCCTGCGCTTCCCCTGCTTCAGGCGCAGAACCCTGCTGATCGTGGCTATCGTCAAATTGTCCTTCTACCCCTTGTTGCAGATGTTCTTCGCCAGATGTTTCTACAGCGTCTTGATTCAAGTGATTTTTTTCCATACAAATGACCTTTTCAAAAAATGTATCTACCTGCGCATATTCTGATTCATTATTCCCGCATCACAGAGCGCCTGACCACCTAAATTCTTAATTTTGGCAAATCGACCCAGAGAAAACCATTTTCATAGCGTGCAGTGGCAGCATCGGCGTCGATAGGCGCGGGAATAAATACCTCCACCCGGAATGGGCCATAGCGAATCTGCGCCTCGTGATAGTACAAATTAGCATCATGTTCGTGGTCGTCTAGCCGTTCGCCACTGACCACAAGGGCATCCTTATAAAGAGTAACCTCGATATCTTCTTCTTTCATTCCCGCCAGTTCAATTTTCACCGTCATCATTTCTGCCGATTCGTGAATATCGGCCAGCGGCCTCCACGTCACCGAACGCTGGAGAATCGACTGCTGACTCTGCCGCAAAGCATCTTGCAAGAGTTGACGATAATGACGCTCCAGTTGCTGCTGTGACCCATCCGCGTAACGATAGGCCACATACCGATAGCGCATACGCATGGTTTGTTACCTCAAACCTGAATAATGTAGGGGCCGGTTTACCGTACACACCGCCGATTGATCGGCCTTGTGAGGCGGCGGGACTGGTGCGTTCAATCCCATTATCGACCTCCTGTGGAACGATCCCCGGCCCCAATTGTTTAAGTACTCGACGTAATAGAAAAAGGCAAAGGATACAAAGTTTTAGCGATTTCAATCCCTCAATCGGGCAAGCAACCAGATAGCCTCTTTGTATCTCTTGCCTTTCCCAGTGCTGTATGGGCGGCCCATGTGAGCGCCCGAACTTTCATTACCATACCATGGTGTACTATGGGCGCTCACATGGGCACTCTACAATTGATTACGGTAATGGAAGGTCTTTTTCACCCTCGGCAAGGGCTTTCTGGCATTCCGGGCAGAGATATTCAAATTCGGAATGGCTATCCGAAAGCACATCACTCTGGATGATACGAGCATAGCGTAAGCGAGTGGCCTTCCCACATCTCGCGCAATTGACGTATGTTTCCGAGACGGCGGCACGTCGGGTTCCAAGAACATCTTCCTGCATGACCGACACCTGCCTTTCTTTTCTGTTTCAAGGTAGAGACGCAATAGATTGTACCCGCCTGAGATTACTCCCTGACGAGGGCATGACAGGCAAACCTACGCCGGGCAGAGTAAACCCGTGCCGGGTGGAGCAAGCTCGCGCCCCTACTGACCATACGAATAGCTAGTTGGCAAGAAAACAAGCCGGGGGGTTCCGCGATGGAACCCTTTTGATTATGGCACGAGATACATGAAAATGCAAGTTCCAGAGTTACCCCTTGCGAGCACCATGCGATTATGCTACTATGTTTATAGAGTCATTGTTCCTCATAGGCGTTCACTATTGTAGCGCGTGATTGCTAGCTAGTACCGAGGGTGAACAAAAACGAGATGATCACGCAAGCAATTAAAAACTGGCTACGCGGACTATTCGCCTGGTGGCCCTGGAAAAAATCTCCTCAAATCACATACACTCCCGCCATCAGTCCTCTCAACAAGGGCTTATCGCAAGGATCCGCTTCGAGATCAGCGATTGATGGATTTGCACCCCAGGCTGGTATCACGCCTCGCCTCTCGACCGTTGAAGAGTGGCCCGAACGTGTCGTCCAACCGCAAACATATTTTCCCGATGCGAGTACGCATCCCGAAAGACCTCTTCTTCCGGCCCCGCCTCCATCGCCGTCCAATGAGCAGCCAGAAAAGAAGCAAGCGGGCGATCACAAAGATACGCCCCTACATGAGTCGCCCCCGGCAGCAAAAGAACCTGCCCGGCCCATACCTCCCACACCAGAGCAGCAGCTGGAATTTCTACAGTATCTTGTGAAGCGCGGTATTGTCAACGAGGGCTTCGACGAAGGCAAAGAACCAGAACAATATCGAAGAAATAAGTAGGTTCGCACATGGAAAATTCGACCGGGCGCTACCCGGTCGAATTTTCCATGTGCGAACCTACTTATTAGCTATTTTCGGCTCGCGTGAATCCCTGTTGTTGCGCCTCTTCCTCCGAAGTGAAGTAGACCAGGTCTTCCACGCCTTCGAGTGTGGTTCCCGTGGGATAGTAGAAACGCGTGCTGGCAACGCCTACGAATGAGGCATCCTCGTTCACGATCATCTCTTCCACATCGATCACCGGCTGGGTCGAGACAGCCGTGCCAATATCATCGACGCGCCGAATCTCCCCTGCTGGCGGCTCGGAGCTTGCGGCGCTGCCGGCACCGTTCCACCCATGCGACTGGGGCAGTTCGATGCTCTCATCCTCGGCCAGTTCTTGTAGTTCAACGCGCCGCCGCACGAGGCGGTAGGTAATAAACGTCGCCGCCAGCAGGCCAACGCCAAAACCAACCAGTGCCCAGAAGCGGCCTCTCCGCTCTCGCACAGGGTGTAATAACTCCTCGCCTCGATCTAGCGCCTCCCTGGTGGCCGTTTTACCGCGTTTGGCCAGCTCTTGCATGACCTGCCCCCCGCGCTCAGCTACATCCTGGGTAGCCTTGCCGCCACGCTCAACGACATCTTCGAAAATCTTGCCGCCACGCTCAACGATTTCCTCCGTCAACTGGCCTCCCTGCTTGAGCAAGCCCTGGCTCCAGTCGATGCCGGATTTACTCATCTCTTTGAGCAGCTTGCGGCGCTGCCTGGTCTCCTCGCGCACCGCCTTGCGTAGTTGCTTTGATTGCGCCTCCAACTGCTTTGCCTGCTGGCGCAACCGTTTCACCTGCTGGATGACCCGCTGGCGGCTCTCGGCCGTCAGTTCTTCCAGGCGATTGACCGCGTCTGCCTGTAAGTCGCCTGCGTTCTCCTGCAGTCCTTGAGCCACCTCCGGCAGCTTCTGCGAGCGCTGGCGCAGACGCTCTAAGGCATTGTTTATAACCGGACTTGCCAATGTGTAACTAAGTAAAGCCCAGCGCAGCCAGCGATTGGCAGGCTTCCCTGAATGTTTCTGTTCTGTACCCATGCGACATGCTCCTTCTCTTTTCATCCTGCCTGGCCGCAAAGCACTCAGGCAAGTAGATAATTACCATGGGATTCTGGCAGGAATTGCTCTGATTTGCCGGGACAGCTACCCTGCCACTATATCTTCTTTTCTCTAAACACCGGCTAGAATACAGCTAACAGTATGTCAGGTGCGAGCGCGCCATGTCAAGGTTCCACACCCTGTGATATACTCAATAAGAAGCATGGCACTGAAACGAGGAGTCTTTGCCCTCCTGGTTAAGTGGTCGTGAAAATTCATTATCGGTCTCTTGAACCGTATTATTTCGTCATATCTTATAGTCGAAATGACAGAAAGGGTGAATCATCTATGGGACGGCTTGATGGGCGTGTCGCTTTTGTCACCGGCGCCGGTCGCGGCATTGGAGCCGCAACAGCCTTGCGACTCGCCGAAGAAGGCGCTCGCGTCGCGCTCGCGGATATCGATACCGAAGGATGCCAGCAGGTCGCGGTCGAACTCGACCGTCTTGGGTCCGAAGGCCTCGTACTACGCTGCAACGTGGCCGATAGCGCCAATGTACAGGACGCGGTCGATCAAACTGCCGCCCATTTCGGGCGCTTAGACATCCTCGTCAATAATGCTGGCGTGATCCGCGATAACCTGCTCTTCAAAATGTCGGAAGAGGACTGGGACACCGTCATGAACGTCCACCTCAAAGGCGCGTTCCTGTGCAGCCGTGCCGCTCAAAAATACATGGTGCAGCAGAAATATGGGCGCATCGTCTCCCTATCCTCCACCTCCGCGCTTGGCAACCGCGGGCAGGCCAACTACTCGTCCGCCAAAGCGGGCTTGCAGGGCTTCACACGGACGTTAGCCATAGAGCTCGGCCCATTCGGCATCACCGTCAACGCCGTCGCCCCTGGCTTCATCGATACCGAAATGACCCGTTCAACTGCTCGTCGCCAGGGACTCGATCCCGACCAGGTGATCGCCGAGGCCTCGAAGGTGATCCCCGTGCGGCGCGTCGGCCAGCCGCGCGATATTGCCAACGTCATCTGCTTCCTCGCTTCGGATGAGGCCGGCTTTGTCAACGGTCAGATCATCTATGTCGCGGGCGGACCGCGTAGCTAAAGAGGTACACTATGCAGCCCTCGCAGCGCCGCCAGGCCATCATCGTCCTCGACTTCGGTTCGCAATATAGCCGCTTAATCACCCGCCGCGTGCGCGAATGCCACGTCTACAGCGAACTTGTGCCTGCCGGCACCACCCTCGCGCAGTTGCAAGCGAATCCACACCTGGACATCAAAGGCTTCATCCTCTCCGGCGGCCCTGCCAGCGTCTATGATGAACATGCGCCAATTTGCGACCCCGCCATTCTTCACAGCGGTTTGCCCATCCTGGGTATCTGCTATGGCATGCAGTTGCTGGCACAACAACTCGGTGGACACGTCGCGCCTGCCAGCGGGCGTCGCGAATATGGCCCCGCCACCCTCTCGCTGCTGTTCGACCCCAACACCGACCCCCAATTCTATCGTATTTTCGACGGCATCGATGCAGCGAGAGAACTACCCGTATGGATGAGCCACGGCGACAGCGTCGACATCCTTCCCGAGGGCTTTAAGGTACTTGCGCGCACTGAAAGCAATCCTATCGCCGCTACCGGCAGCGCCCAGGGCATCATTGGACTCCAATTTCATCCCGAGGTCACGCACACGCCGCAGGGCAAGGACATCATCCGCAACTTCCTCTATCGCATCTGCGGCTGCGAAGGCAACTGGACCACACAATCCGCTATCGAAGAGGCTATCGAACAGATTCGCCGCCGCGTCGGCTCGCAGCGGGTCATCTGTGGACTTTCCGGCGGCGTCGACTCCGCGGTCGCGGCCCTGCTCGTCCATCGCGCAGTTGGCGATCAACTCACCTGCATCTTCGTCGATACCGGTCTGCTGCGCGCCGGCGAGCCGGAACAGGTCGTAGAGACCTTTTCGCGCCACCTGCATATCCCGCTTGTCGCCGTCGATGCCCGCCGGCGTTTCCTCGACCGCCTGCAAGACGTGATCGACCCCGAACAGAAACGTAAGATCATCGGCGCAGAGTTCATCCGCGTCTTCGAAGAGCAGGCAAGCCTCCTCGCCGAAAAGGGCGGGCCGATCCCATTCCTTGCGCAGGGTACGCTCTATCCTGATGTCATCGAAAG
This sequence comes from Ktedonobacteraceae bacterium, assembly GCA_035653615.1. Classification (NCBI taxonomy): domain Bacteria; kingdom Bacillati; phylum Chloroflexota; class Ktedonobacteria; order Ktedonobacterales; family Ktedonobacteraceae; species Ktedonobacteraceae bacterium. Next base: position 179,198 of record DASRBN010000001.1, read on the forward strand.
CACCAGCCATGATACCGCCTCCACCGCTGTGCGCATCAAAACGCATCACAACGTCGGCGGCCTGCCGGAGGACATGCAACTGAAACTCGTCGAACCCCTACGCCTGCTCTTTAAAGACGAGGTACGTGAAATCGGTCTGGCGCTGGGCCTGCCCGAAGACTGGGTATGGCGACATCCATTTCCCGGTCCCGGCCTCGCCATTCGTATTATAGGTGCCGTCAATGAAGCGCGCCTGGAAATCCTGCGTGCCGCCGATGCCATCGTCATCGACGAAATACGCCGTGCCGGCATCTATCGCGAGTTGGGCCAGGCCTTCGCCGTCCTCACCCCTGTGCAGAGCGTCGGCGTTATGGGCGATGGTCGCACCTATGCCAACCTCGTCGCCATCCGTGCCGTCACCACCGGCGACTTCATGACCGCCGATTGGGCGCGCCTCTCGCCCGACCTGCTCGCTCGCATCTCGCACCGTATCGTCAACGAAGTGCCCGCCATCAACCGTGTCGTCTACGACATCACCTCCAAGCCCCCGGCCACCATTGAATGGGAATAGCCGGCATGCTCGAATTTGAAATCCTCGCCCGCGGCCTCTTCTGCCAGCACGAAGTGCAGATTGCCTACAACCCATCGCTGCGCATGCCCATCGATTCATCGGCGCAGGCGCAAATAGATCAGCTATGGCAGCAGCAGCTTGCCATAGCTCGCCAGCAGCAATTTCCTCTCTTCGACGCTCCTTTATTTCGTCTTGTACATGTTGCGGTACACGGGGGAATCCTGCATCTCACCCTTGGCGACACGACCTACAAGGAATATACCGCCAGCCGCCAGCCAGCTTTCATGCGGGGCTATAGTCGCGAGCAGTTGAGCAACCCGCTCGCCGTGTGTTCGGTGGTCGAAACCGGCGACGGCTTCATCCTCTACGAACAGCGCCAGCATGTTGCCGTTCATGCCGGGCGCTATCACGTCATCGCCGGCTTCTTTGAACGCAATATGGATAGGGATGCACAGGAAAAGCCCGATCCATTCGCGGCCATGCGACGTGAGATGCGCGAAGAGACCGGTATCCAGCCTGCCGATATCGCCGAACAATATTGTCTTGGCGTCGTCTACGATATCATCAATCCGCACGCCGAACTCTGCTTCCTGACACGTCTGCATATCCCGCTGGAGGAGGTATTGACGCGCACGCCTGAAGATAATGAGATCAAGCAATTGCGCTCACTCGCCGTCACCCCAGAACGTTTACGCGCATTTCTCCTCGAAAATCACGGCAATATCTCGGCGACGGGCGAGCCGAATCTGCTGATGTATGGTGGGTGGAAGTATGGCGAGGGGTGGATGGAAGAGGTGATGGAACAAGTTGATATTCCTGTGTGGAATGACTAGCCTCTTTTGAGATCGCTTACACAATCTTTTGCTTATATGGTACCTGTTGCCATAAATGATATTTTCTAGTAAAATTGCAGACACAAGAGATCGGTGCCTTTCGAGCCTCCTTTCAGCCGATCATACTTATAGCCGGTGGGAGATCGCGTGTGAATAACCAGAATATGCCGCCTTCAGCTCAGATCACCATACTAACAGGTCCCCAGGTGGGTACCAGCTTTCAGCTCACTAAATTGACTATGACAATTGGTCGTGATCCATCCAACGATATTGTCATTACCGATCAGTCTGTCTCTCGCTCCCATGCTCGTATCGTGTATACTCCCTCGGGATGGAGCATTGAGAAACTGGCGAACAATAACTCCCTCACAGTAAACCAGCGCCAGGTGCAGCAAGCGTTCATTCGTCACAACGACAATATCGGTCTTGGCGGCATTATCTCCTTTCTCTTTCTTTCAGCCAGCCCGAGTTCTTCTAGTGGAGGGCCTGATGGCGGCTATAGCTTATCCCCTTTCTCTCCTGCTGTGCCGGTACCGGCGCTCACCCCGGCTCCTGTCCGCAGTTCATCCGCTCCTCTTCCACCCGCGGCCCAGGAGACATTGTTCACGCAGCGAGCACCACAGGATGGCGCTGGCAGCGTCAGCGTTCCCACACTCGAGATCAGCACGAATACCTCACGTGACAGGCAGCGTTTTCAACTCGTCAAGCCCGTCATCTCCATCGGACGCGACCCCAAAAATGATATTGTCATCAACGAACCCATCGTCTCCGCCTTTCACGCCCAGATCGTCCGCCAGGGAAGCGACCTCGTCCTCGTACATCCGCATCCCCAGGCCCGCCAGCAGCGCACCCTCAACGGCATGCTCTACCAGGGTCGTCATATTCGCGGGGATGAACAATTCAGCAAAGTCCTCACGCGGGGAGATATCTTCCGCATCGGTGATGAGAATGGCACGCTTGTGACCCTGGGCTATAATGATGGCAGCGGAGCCTTGCAGGAAGCGCTGCCCGAAATTCACCCCATCGCTTTGGGAGCGCCGGTCATCACCATTGGCCGCCACTCGGATAATATGGTCGTTCTCAAACATCCCCAGGTTTCGGCGCATCACGCGCGTTTGCAACACATACCCGGTGGCTACCGCATCATCGACCTGGGCAGCACCAACCATGTCTATGTCAACGGTCAGCGCGTTTCCAGCCAGAACCTCAATCCGAACGACGAGATACGTATTGGCCCGTTCAAGCTCATCTATACTGGTACCCAACTTACCCAGGTCGACGAAAGCAACGGCATTCGCATCGATGCGCTGCACCTTAAGAAGACCGGCAACAATGGGACCATCCTGCTCAACGATATCTCGCTGGTGATACCACCCAGGAAGTTTGTAGCCGTCGTCGGCGGTTCCGGCGCCGGCAAATCCACCCTGATGGATGCGCTCAATGGACTGCGACCCGCCACCGAAGGCAAGGTCCTCTACAACGGCCAGGATTACTACCGCTCGCTGGCCGCCTTCAGCACGCAACTTGGCTACGTGCCGCAGGATGATATCGTTCATCGCGACCTGACCGTTGAGCGCGCGCTTTACTACGCCGCGAAAATGCGCCTGCCCGAGGATTTCACTGAAGACCAGATTCGCCAGCGTATCAACGAGGTGCTGGCCGATGTCGAAATGGAGGACCGTCGCAATCTGCTGGTCAGCAAGCTCTCCGGTGGTCAGCGCAAGCGCGTCTCCATCGCCCTGGAATTGCTCGCCAAACCCAGTATCTTTTTCCTCGATGAACCCACTTCCGGCCTCGATCCCGGCCTTGATCGCAAAATGATGTACCTGCTACGCCGCCTTGCCGACAAGGGACACACCATTGTGCTGGTGACGCATGCCACCAATAACATCAATACCTGCGATTATGTCTGCTTCCTGGGCGCCGGTGGCCGCCTGGTCTATTACGGCCCGCCGGACGAGGCCAAGAAATTCTTCAATAAAAGCGACTTCGCCGAAATTTATGGCGCGCTGGAGCCATCAAAGAATAACCCGAATGTGGCCGAAGAGGCCGAGAGAAACTTCAAAAACTCGCCTGACTACCAGAAATACGTCGCAGAACCACTACGCATGGGACCCGCCGGCCGTACCAACGTGCTGGGACAGGCAGAACTGGCAAAGCCTGCCAAACGCGGCGATCCCTGGAAGCAGTTCCGGTTGCTTTCTCTGCGCTATATCGAACTGCTCAAAAATGACACTGGCAACCTGCTCATCCTGCTATTGCAGGCGCCCATTATCGGCTTCATTTTGTTGCTCATCATCACGAACGCGCTCAAGTCAGGTACCGGTGTTTTTAATAGTGCCAATTTTACTTCCCTCAACCCTAATGCAGCTGACGCGCAAAAAGTCTTATTCGTAATGGCATTTGCCGCCGTCATGTTCGGCTGCATCAACGGCGCGCGTGAAATTGTCAAAGAGGCCGCCATCTACCGCCGCGAGCGGGCCGTGAACCTGGGCATCCTGCCGTACATGTTTTCCAAGATTGTTGTGCTGGGCGTCCTGTGCCTCTTCCAGAGCGCCGTCCTGGTCTTCATGGTCAGCCTGGTTACTCACATGAACTCAAGCATCTTCCTGCCACCGCCTCTGGAACTCTACATCACGCTCGCCCTCACCTCGCTGGCCGGGTTGATGATCGGCCTGACGGTTTCTGCCGTGGCACCCAATAACGACCGCGCCATGAGTTTTATCCCCATCATCCTCATTCCCCAGGTAATCTTCTCAGGCACCATCTTCCCGCTCACCGGCGGCATCATGCAGTTCCTCGGCCTCTTCTTCGCCGTTCGCTGGTCCATGGCCGCGCTAGGCTCAACCATCGGCTTGAACGACCAGAATATCCTGACCGGCGACAAATTATTAGGAGATAATGCTGTCTATCACAATAGCGCCGGTTATCTTTTTCTCGTCTGGTTCGCCCTGATTGTGATGGTGGTGGCGCTGGGTTTTGCTATTGCTTATTTCTTGAGGAAGAAAGATGTTCGGGTTTAGAGCGCCCGTCCACCCGTCACTTCCAGCACGATTCCCGAAACATAATTTGATAAGGGTGAAGCCAGGAACAGGATCGGACCAGCCGCTTCCTCCGGTGTGCCAGGACGGCCCAATGGGATGAGCATCGGAGCGAACTGGCGCATCTGATCGGGTACGCCCAGCGCGATCTGCTCTCCATCGCGCTCGATCTTCTCGGCGCTCTCTTTCGCGGCTGTCAGGCGCGTTTCAATGAAGCCGAAGCAGACGCAATTAACCTGCACATTGTAGCGTCCCCACTCCTTAGCCAGCGTTTTCGTCAGTCCCGTAATGCCGGCTTTTGCCGTGGAATAGTTGACTTGCCCGGCATTACCGTAGACACCCGAAACCGAGGAAACATTGACCACTTTGCGCGGGTTTGCTCGCCCATTGGCCTCCATCTCTTTTTTTGCTGCTTCACGGATGAACTTTGAAGCCTCGCGCAGAATGCGAAACGGAGCCGTCGTATGCACATCGATCATCGCATACCACTGCTTGTCGCTCATGTTCTGAATGACGCCGTCCCACGTATAACCGGCGTTATTGACGATGATATCGATGCCCCCGAAAGTATCCAGCGTCGCACCAATGAGCTGCGCCGGAAACGCCGGATCGGTCACATCGCCGGCTACGACAATAGCCTTCCCGCCTGCATTGCGAATAGCGGCCGCGGTTTCTTCTGCCGGCGCGGGATCGAGATCACTGACCACGACCGACGCGCCCTGTTCTCCAAATAATCTGGCGGTAGCCGCGCCAATGCCGCGGCCAGAGCCGGTGATGATAGCTGCTTTGCCATCAAGCATGCCCATGATATGTGTGTCTCCTTTATGGTCGGTGTGGCAGCGCCGCCACAAATGTGCCTGTCACTTTGACATCGCCATTTTGATCAACGGCCTGCACTTTTCCGGCGATGCGTGCCTCGCCATCGGCCTCGTATTTCTCGGTGATCTGGCCGGTGCAGGTGATCTCGTCGCCGATGCGTGTCATGCCGCGGAATCGCACGCCAAATTTGCGCAGCGCGCCCGGTCCCACATAGTCGCTAAGCAGCTGCCCCACAAAGCCCATAATCAGCATGCCGTGAGCAATAATGCCGCCCGTGCCGACCATTTCTCCAAACTTGGGATCGGTGTGCAGGGGATTGAAATCGCCGGACGCGCCTGCATAACGCACGAGTTGCAGGTGTGTGACCGGAGCTTTTACCAGCTTCGGCAGGGCATCGCCTACCTCCACATCTTCATAATAGCGTATGGTTGCTCCCTGGAAACCACCTGTCTTTTCTTGAGCATTGGTCGTCATCGATTACCTCCAGATCTCCTATTCGCGCACAACAATCACGGTACGGGCTTTCAATACAGCCTGACCGTGCTGATTCGTATACTGCGTCTCGGTGGTGATGATATCCATCGAGGAGCCGCCCTGGCCCTGGCGCGATTTGCCATCCACCACGGTCATCACGCCCGTCAGTGTATCGCCTGGATAGACCGGAGCCAGGTATTCATACTCCTCTTCGCCATGCAGGATACGCATCACGTTGATGCCCAGGCTTGACAGGTTGCCGCCCATCTTCGCGTTGCCCCAGAACGTGAACGTCGTGGGCGAGGTAGGGTACAACGGCGTATCAGCATATCCGGCCGCCTGTGCCGCCTCACGACTGAAATAAATCGGATTATCGTCCCCAATAGCGAGGGCCAGTTCACGAATTTTGCCTCGCTCGACCTCGATAGTGAATGGGGGAAAGCTGTAACCAATCTTACTTTTATCAAACATACGCGATACTCCTTCTTTGCCGGGTAGGGAAAGTTACAAGTGCATTTCCACTTGACCTTTACGAGTTTCGTGATATCCTTTCTCCTACCAGCAGGGTCGGACACTTTCCCGAACCCGTTTGGATTGAAACACTAACAACAGTATCTCGTTTACAAGATGGGATTGTCAAGGGAACGGTAGCTTGCCCTCGTCACATATAATAGAGCATTACCTGCCTGGCACAGCAGGCTTAACATTCAACAAGAAAGAGGATTACACAAATATGGATATTTCCAGCGAAGCAATGGTAGCTCATATCAATAGCACGCGCGAAGGATCGGTCTGGGATGTGCTTGATATTCAGCTAGTCTTGGCCGAAAAAGATAAAGTGGTTGCGACTATGCCCATCGGCCCCAATCATCGCCAGCAGGTCGGCTACCTGCATGGTGGCATTTCGGTAACGCTGGCCGAGTCGGTAGCATCGCTGGGCACAGTACTGAATATCGACGCCAGCAGGCAGATGGCGTTTGGATTGGAGATCAACGCCAACCACCTGCGGCCCAAACGCGAAGGACAACTTACGGCCGTCGCAACACCAATACATCGTGGTCGCACCACGCATGTCTGGGACATCAAGATCACTGATGAGAACGACAAACTCGTCTGCGTGTCTCGCTGCACAGTCGCCGTCGTAGATCGCCCTCCCGATAATCTCAATTCGCTACCCAGGGATATGCCCAGCTTTGGCTGATCGAGTTTCTACTCCATATGTCTCCTTTCAAAGTAATACGAGAAATTCCCTGGATAGAGACGCACACGGCCATCCTCGCCGATGGCCAGGATTTTCGTCACGATCTTATCCAGGTAATAGCGGTCGTGCGAAACGGTCAGTATGGTGCCGTCGAATTCCTGCAATGCCGCCTCCAGTACCTCGACGGATGCGATGTCCAGGTTGTTCGTCGGCTCGTCCAGCAGCAGGAAGTTGGCGTCGGTGAGCATCAGCCGCGCCAGTTGCAAGCGACTCTTTTCTCCGCCGCTCAAGCGTTGGATGGGTGTATGGATATCCTGGTAGGAAAAGAGCAGTCCGCGCAAGAAACTGATGGCCTGCGGTTCATTCATCGCTTTCAGGCGACGAATGAAATCGAGCGGCGTGGTGTCAAATGGCAGCGTCTCCTGCTCCTGCGCGTAGTAGCCAACAACCACGCTGGCCCCGATTTTCACGGAACCGCTGTCGGCAGGCAGCATACCAAGCATCGTCTTCAGCAGCGTCGTCTTGCCACTGCCATTGGCTCCCACAATACCGACGCGCTCGCCATAGGTGAGCGTGAAGTCAAACGGCGCGAACAATACGCGCCCATCATAGGACTTGCTCAAGCCTTTCACTTCCAGCACCTTCTTGCCGCTGCGGTCGGCATCGAGATTTACCTTGATCTTATCGCGTACCAGGATCGGCTTATCCACAGCCTCCTGCTTCGCCCGCTCAATCCGCTTCACCATATCTTCAGCACGGCCCGCGAACTTGTCGTTCAATTTGGCCCAACCCTTGAGACGATGCATACTGACCTCCAGGCGTTTGATCTCATCATGCTGTATGGTATACAGTTCGTATTGCTTGAGCAGCCGCCTCTGCCGCTCCTCAAAGTAATAGCTATAGTTACCCGCGTACTCCGAGATTTTGCCGTCTTCCAGCTCAAAGATTTTCTTGACGGCTCTATCAAGCAACTGCCGGTCGTGAGAGATAATCATCACGGTGCCAGGGTAGCTCTGGATGTATTGTTCCAGCCACGCCTTAGCTTCCAGGTCAAGATGATTGTCTGGCTCATCGAGCAGCAGCAAATCTGGCGTTTTAATGAGGATACGCGCCAGGTTGACGAGTTTCTTTTCACCTCCGCTCAGCATACCCACTTCGATATCGTACCAATCGGGGCCGAAACCCAGGCCGTGCAAAACAGCTTCGACCTTATGTTCGAGCGTATAGCCGCCCAGGACCTCGAAGCGCTCCTGCGCTCTGCCGTACTCCTCCAGAATGGCGGTAAGGGCTTCCTCGTCCCCGGCGATCTCCGGGTCGGCCATTTTTGCCTCGAGTTCGCTCAGCATCTCCGGCAGGGCGACGAGTTCCTGCGTCACCTCTGAAACCGCTTCGAAAACGGTCTTATGACTCTGATTATGGTCTACCTCCTGCGCAAGATAGCCGATGGTGAGGTTCCGGCGGCGCGAGATCGTACCGCTGGTAGGGTCTTCAAGACCGGCGATCAATTTAAAGAGCGTCGATTTGCCGCCGCCGTTTTCGCCGACGAGTCCAATGCGCTCACTCTCCATAATTTCCAGGTCGATGTCCCGGAAGATGGGGTTGCCACCATAATCTTTGCTCACTTTTGAAAAATTGACTAAAAGCATTGCTCATTCCTTTTCTTTCTGCCTGCATTTTTTTGCGCAGACTGATCATTGACCAGACGACAAATTGGGAAAAGATGTGCAGCTGAGAAGCTGTTAGCCGGTGACAAAAGCAATGCTTTGGAGAGTATGGTGAGCGTGAGTGTGCTTAGAAGTGTTTGATTGGGGAGAGCAGTAGACACAAACAATACAGCAAAGACTTTCTACTCAAGCTCGCTTGAGTAGAAGCTGCGGTAAGGCATCGGCACCACTTTCCGCCGCATAAGCAAATGTGCCCGGCTTATGCGGCGAAACCATGTGACATGTGTTTATTCGGATGGTCGGCTGCTGCCAGCAAGTACGTGAGCTGGCAGGTGTTCTTCTTGCTCATGCAGCAATAGTAACATGAGATTGAGGGTAGAGTCAAGGCTTTTTAGTAGTCACAGAGCGACATGAGTTAGCGCACCTTAGCCCATCAGTAGTAATGTTCTCGACAGGCCATTTCCGCTCTGCTATACTGCTGGCAGAAAGAAACAATAGGGGGTCTTGTTTGAGATGGCAGGACTATGGGATAGTATCTTGAAGCGCATGGTCAAAACCTATGCGCAGCACTTTACTGACTGGTTGATGGCGGAAGCCACATTCGTACGCACTTTAAATGTTGAATTACAAAGCCAGCCGCTCTTCGTGGACGCATTGATTGAAGTTGCTGCCTATGGAGAGCCTGGACTGTTACTGATCGAGTTTCAGTCGTATCGTGATCCTGAGATGGGGCGGCGCCTGACCGAATATAGCATCTCAGCATCTCGTGAACACGATCATTGGGAAGTGTATCCGTATGTGATTTACCTGCGCAAGGTCGGGGAAGTAATTCAATCACCCTATATTCACAGGCACCCCGATGGACGCGAAGCGTATCGTTTTTACTTTAACGTGATACAATTATGGGAGATACCGGCCGAGTTCTTCTTTCGCCACGGGTGGTTGGGTTTACTGCCCCTTGCCATTTTGAGCAAAGGCGGCAAGCAGCCAGCAGTGGTGGAACAGACAATTGAGCAACTGACTGGGGCACAGGAATATGACCTGCTGGCGCTCACTCGCTTGCTGGGTGGGCTGGTGTTCAAAGAAGGCACGGACGAAAGCGCATGGTTCAAGAGGAGGTTTCACATGTTCCAGGATATTTTGCGTGAATCTTGGGTCTATAAAGAAATCGGACAGGAATACTTTGAGGAAGGTCGCGAGGAAGGTCGCGAGGAAGGTCGCGAGGAAGGTCTCATTCGAGGGAGGCAAGATATGCTCCTGGGCTACGTCCAGAAAAAATTCCCGGAGATGGCATCGTCTGCTCAACAACAGGTTGAGAAGCTCATGGATGCCCAGGCTTTGCAACTCCTCTTCTTCAAACTGGTAGACGCTCAAACTGCTGAGGAAGCCAGGCAAATTCTCTTGAACCTGGACCAGAATCACAACCACCACTAAACTGGAGTCTATAATGTCAGATCAAATACACCCTAAAAATGCTCATGTTGACCAGCGATTGCGCAGTGATCTCATCATCTGGCTCACGACGGTGCGTCCTGATGGCCGGCCGCATATGGTAGCCGTGTGGTTTCTCTGGGATGGCGAGCAGTTCCTGATTTTTAGCCAGCCCAATACTCAGAAGGTGCGCAACCTGCGTCATAGCTCGCATGTCACGCTGGCTCTGGATAATACGGACGGCGGCGAAGATGTGATTGTCATTGACGGCGAGGCCGAGTTACTCACCGACCCGGATATCAATGCGACATTGGCCGCGTACAAGCAAAAATATGCCGCGGATTTCAAAGAAATGAACACGACTGCTGAGGAAATGGCGAAGAGCTACTCGCAGGGCATCCGCGTCAGGCCGACGAAATTTTATTAGAGCTATCTGTTTGCCTTGCGCTCGCCAGGGGGCCAGGGTTACATCGTACTCACCGGATCGATGTCTACTTCCCAGCCAGGAGTATCGATTACCCTCAAGAGAGGATGCAGGTCGGGGCCGCGCGCGATCATCTGCCAGCGATATTTGCCTCGTATCCGCTCCATAAGGGCGGGAGCCGGTCCAACGGTATCAGTTTGTGCCAGCCCAAGCCGCTCGATCCATTGATCTAGCTTCTCACGTAGCAACAGTGCTTCGTTCTGCGAGCGGCGGCGGTTCTCGTGACTGTAGGTGAACTTGACGAACTGGCGAAAGGGCGGATAACCGTAGCGGCGGCGCACATCGATTTCAGCCTCGTAAAATTCATGGTAATTGTGGCGTGAGGCGGCATCGATGCAGAAGTTTTGGGGATTGAACGTTTGAATGATTACGCGCCCGGCCTCCTCGCCGCGTCCCGCCCGCCCCGCCACCTGGGTGAGTAGCGTGAATGCGCGTTCAGAAGCCGCGAAATCGGGCAGCATAAGGGCAATATCTGCTGAGATAACCCCGACAAGCGTCACTCCCGGCAAATCAAGCCCCTTGGCAATCATCTGCGTGCCAACCAGTATATCTGCCTCGCGATTGGCAAAGCGATCAAGCAATTGCTCGTGGGCGCGGCGGTGTTTAGCCGTATCGCGATCCCAACGCAGCAACCGCGCTCCGGGAAAAAGACGCGCAATCGTATCCTCCACTTTTTCCGTCCCCAGGCCAAAGTAGCGCATGCTCACGCTGTTGCACTGCGGGCAGATGTCGAGCACCTTGCCTTGCCCATTGCAATAATGGCACAGCAGAATGCGTTCCGTCGAATGATAGGTCAGCGGCACATCGCAGCGGTCACACATCGCCACGTAGCCACACTCCCGGCACAAGACGCAACTTGCCGCCCCGCGCCGGTTCAGATAAAGAATGGCCTGCTGTCCCTTATTCAAAACCTGTTCCAACTCGTCTTGCAAGCGTCGGCTGAAAATGCTGGTATTGCCCGCGTGCAACTCGCCGCGCAGGTCGATCACTTCAACCGGGGGCAGCGCTGCTCCGATGCGGTTGCGCAACTCGACCAGGTGATATTCTCCGCGTTCGGCGCGGTAGAACGATTCTACAGAAGGCGTTGCGCTACCCAGTACGACCGGTATGCGCAGGATATACCCCAACCTGATGGCGACCTCGCGCGCATGATAGGTCGGGCGGCGCTCATTTTGTTTGTAGGCCGGCTCGTGTTCTTCATCCAGGATGATGATGCCCAGGTCTGATACCGGCGCGAAGAGGGCGGAACGCGAGCCGATCACTACATCGACCTGCCCCGCCCGGATGCGCCGCCATTCGTCGTAACGCTCCCCAGCAGTGAGCGCACTGTGAATAATGGCAACGCGCCCAGGAAAGCGGCCCGCGAAGCGCTGGATTGCCTGGGCCGTCAGCGCTATTTCCGGCACCAGCACAATGCCGCGCTTGCCCCTGGCAATCACATCCGCCAGGGCTTGCAGATAAACCTCTGTTTTGCCACTGCCAGTAACACCATGTAGGAGGATGGGCCAGTGTGGGTGAGCATCGCTTTGCTCTGCCAGAATCTGCTCTAATGCTTCTCGCTGATCTATTGTTAAAGGAAGTGGCGCGCTGGCCGGGATGACGCGGCCCATGAGAGGATCGCGCGCTACCTCGATTTCTTCGATGGCAATGATATGCTGGTCTACCAGGGTTTGCAATTGTTTAGGAGTCAGGCCGCTGGCTTTGCAGAGCATACCCGGCGTCCAATGTGCGCTCATCCCAGGCTCACTTTTGTCGTGTTGCAGCAGGTTGACCGCGGCCAGCTGGCGCTGTGCTAGCAAGCCCGCGCGATTCTGGGGTGTGAGCGTGAGCGCGGTAGCAGAACCAGGAATGGCCCAGGGATCAGGCACGCTTTTTTTAGGACGACGGCGCACGTTATCTGACGCCATCACAATCTGTCCGGGTTCAGGCAGGCTTGCCTGCAACATAGCCTCTGCCTGTCGTTTCCAGGAATCGAGCGGCTCGCCCTGCGAGATGAGCCGCACGATTCGCTTGCGACGAGTGCGCGTGCGTGGTGCATCCAATTGTGGTTCACGCTCGATCAGGCCGCTGGCCAGCGCCTCCTGCACAACCTCCCTGGCGCGTTTCTGACCAACCATCTCGCGCAGGCGTTCGATGTCCAGTTCTCCATCTGCCAGCAGCAGGCCGATCAGCGCCTGCAAGCGACTAAAGGCTCGCTGCGCAACCTCATTGTGCTCCACATCCTCGCTTTTTATCAGGTGCAATACAACTTTCGAGCGCTGTATCAATCCTGGCGGGAGCATCATCAGCGCGACCTGCGCCAGGGGCGTGACATAATATTCGGCCATCCATTCTGCCAGCGCGCGCTGATGAGCCAGCAAAGCCGGTTCGGGATCAAGAATGGTCGAGATAGGACGTAATTTTTCATCTTCATCCCTATCATCCTCCACGCTCCATACAATGCCCTCGACCAGCCTGTCTCCGTAAGGGATGGCAACCAGTTGCCCGGCACACAGTTCTCCTTCTAGTTCACCCGGAACGGAATAGCTGAGCAGGGGTTGCTCGCTATTCCAACTGGCCGCAGAGGTCAACACGTTCCCAAGCACTAGCGTCTCCCAAATTCGCGCTCTAGCGCGGATAGACTGAAATGCACCATCGTGGGCCGACCATGGCAGCAGCTATAGGGAGCCTTCGTATGTTCCAGTTGCTCGATCATCTCACGCATCTCACTGACCGTAAGAAAATAGTTGGCTTTGATCGCGGCCTTGCATGCCACGTTCGCCAGCGCGTGTTCCTGCCATGTGCCGGCATGTCCCAGGTCCTCCGGCGCGGTCAACTCGGCCAGCAGTTCGCGCACTGAGCGCGCATTTATCTGCTTGATAAGCACACTCGGCACTGCCTTGACATGCAGCGTGCTGTCATCGCGCAGCTCCAGCGAGAAGCCAATCTGCTCCAGGTCTTGCAGGTGGTCTTCAATCGCTTCCATCTCCTTCGGAGCCAGGTCAAGCACAACAGGTGTAAGCAGCAGTTGCGAGAGAGACGTATGTGACTCAAGTGCTGCTACCATGCGCTCCAGTAAGATGCGTTCGTGCGCGGCATGCTGGTCAATCAGGTACATGCCATCGGGTCCCTCGGTCACAATATAGCTCTGCGAAAGCTGTCCAACAACGCGCAAGGGCGGCAGGTGACGAGCCTGGAATAATGTACCGGCATTCTCTGGCGGCGCTGCTGTATGTGCGCCTGTTTCCCAGGAAAGTGCTGTATTGTCCATCTTTCCAGGCTCAGGTTCTGACGTAGCTGCCACAGGCAGATTCGCCTGCGGGCCATTTTGAGTAGACTCAGATTGCGCGGGTTCCGGTCTATGTACGTGGCTCTGCCACAATCTCGATAACAAAGGTGGCTTCGTACCCGTCTCCTCTTCGGTAACAGTAAGCCAGGGATTATCCTGCGGATAAGCCGGTACATCCTCAGTGCCAGGGCTGGAACCAGGCTCAGCCTCACTATCAATGCTGGAATCTTTGGTAGCGTTCAAAGGTGCAGTAAATTCGGCTTCTACACCGGCATCTTCTATGGCGCCGATTGCCGTCTCGCTTCTCTCGATCTCATCATCCACATTGATGCTGTTTCCCCGCACGTTGGCAAGATTTCCACTGCCCCATTCCGGTATCGCTGCCTCTTCCAGCACTGCTTTTCGCACGGCTCGCAGGATGGCGGCATACACTCGTTTCTCCCTGAGGAAACGAATCTCGGTTTTGGCGGGATGAACGTTGACATCGATCTGTGAGGGATCGAGCGCAATGTTAACGACGGCGATGGGATGGCGCCCCGGCAGCAGCAACGAGTGATACGCTTCCTCGACAGCGTAGCTGAGCATGCGGCTGAGCACCCAACGCCGGTTGACGAAGAACGACATGTGCTGGCGCGTGCTTTTGTAACAGGCGGGGAGACTGGTATAGCCGGTGACGACGGGCCGTTCGGGGTCCTGGTCCTTCTCGGTGCCATCAAGACTGCTGATAGGAACCATTTGCTCGGTAACCTGCAAACCATAGATTTCGATCAGCACACTTGAAAGTTGTCCATCACCGGGCGTCGCGAAAATAGGCCGTCCCTCACTGTAGACGCTGAAACGAATTTCCGGGTATGCCAGCGCGTACTGCTCGAGCAGGTGATGGCAATGGCTGATCTCTGTGTTGCGGCTCTTCAGAAACTTCAGACGCGCCGGAACAGCACTGAAGAGATTGCGCACGGTGAGTGTCGTGCCCTCTGGGGAAGCAGCCGTGCTGACTTCCGAAATGCGCCCGTTAGAGGCGCTTACCTGCGCGCCATGCGCATCTCCACGATGACGGCTCAGCAGCGTGACTTCGGCTACAGCAGCGATGCTGGCCAGGGCCTCACCTCGAAAGCCAAGCGAGCGAATATGTTCCAGATCATCAATCTGAGCAACCTTACTTGTCGCGTGTCTTGCCAGCGCCAGCGGCAACTCTTCCGCCGGAATACCGCAGCCATTATCGGTAACGCGGATAAGCTGCAATCCGCCATTCATCAAATCGACGCGAATCTGCGTGGCTCCAGCATCGATGCTGTTCTCTATTAACTCTTTCACCACGGAAGCCGGTCGTTCGACGACCTCCCCGGCGGCGATTTTGGCGGCAACATCAGGCGCAAGCTGGCGTATCGGCATTTGGGTCAGACTCCGTTTATGGGTATAATGCTTCTGTATGTAAGAACGAGTGTTCAGGGATTATTATAACATAGCGGGGTGGTATTATACCCTCCCCTCATCTGCTTTCCC
The DNA here is from genome assembly GCA_035653615.1 of Ktedonobacteraceae bacterium. Classification (NCBI taxonomy): domain Bacteria; kingdom Bacillati; phylum Chloroflexota; class Ktedonobacteria; order Ktedonobacterales; family Ktedonobacteraceae; species Ktedonobacteraceae bacterium. The sequence goes on from DASRBN010000001.1 coordinate 194,466, forward strand.
CATCAAAAATAAGGTAATCACCTGATGATATACAAAGCCATATGCGCTAGTATTAAAGTGTAACCTGAAACCAAACTCAAAAGGAAACCATAAAGCAGGGGAGAAATCGTTGACGACGCAACACTTTGTACCAGAGGTAGTCTCGATTGCTGACGCTTGCCTGGGTGGGCTGCGTGGCCGCTCCGCGCTTTTGATCGGGCCGCAGGAACTACGCCGCCCATACGCATTGTTGTTGCAACAAGCAGGCATGAAGCGCATCTACCAGGAAGATACACCCGAACGTATCTCCTCATTATTGCCGCAAGTGCAGTTGCTAATGTATATTCCCATCGCTCCGGGACTGATCACCGCCGCGGCCATAGCGCGCGGCTGCGTCGGACGCCATACTCCCCTGCTTATCTTCGACCTCGCCGCCTCTACCTCAATTGAAGAGATGGTCGGCCTCCTGCCCGCCGTCTGCCTCTACACACCCGACGATATTCGCTCCATTCTCTCCCAGGCAGAAGTGCCAATTTCTTAACGGCGTGATACAATAAAGTAGGTTTTTCAAGAATTGTCTCGTAGTCATTGTATGGGCGTATTCTTGAGGTCGCCCTCCGATATCTAGCACCCTTGAGGCCGTCCTCAAGCGGCCCTTTCATAATGCAATAGCGCAGGTATGGTCTGTTTATCGTATTGAGGAATATATGGAAGTCATCAAAATATCTCCGCGTGGTTATTGTTATGGCGTAGTTGATGCATTGCAAATAGTTCGTAAAACGGCGAAAGACCCGCAACAGCCCCGCCCGATCTATATCATCGGACAGATTGTGCATAATCGTCACGCGATAGAAGAACTCACTGCCCTCGGTGTGATTACACTGGATGGGCCCGACCGTGCCAGCATCCTGGAACAGGTCAAAGAGGGTACCGTCATTTTCACCGCCCATGGTGTTTCTCCCCTGGTAAAGCAAAGGGCTCGCGAGCGCGGGCTGAATTGTATCGATGCCACCTGCCCCGATGTTACCGTGACGCACGATCTCGTGCGCGACCTGGTGGCAAAGGGGTACTATATCCTCTATATCGGCAAAAAAGGCCATCCCGAACCAGAAGGCGTCCTCGGCGAAGTGCCAGGCCATATTAGCCTGATCGAAAACGAGGCCGATGTCGATGCCCTCGCTCTCACACCGCAGCAACAGGAAAAACTGGCTATCTCGACACAAACCACGCTCTCACAATGGGACACACGCCGCGTCATCGCGTATATTAAAGAGAAGTACCCGCACGCGGAGGTACATATTGATATCTGCGCCGCCACGCAGAGCCGCCAGGAGGCGGTCGTGGCGCAGGCCAAAGGCGCCGACCTGACCATCGTCGTCGGCGACCCGCGTAGCAACAATACCAATCGCCTCGTACAGGTATCGGAAGAACTGGCAGGCGTTCCGGCTGTGCGCATCGAGGATATCTCGCAACTGAAAACAGAATGGCTGCAGGGCAAAAAACGCGTTGCCGTCACAGCCGGTGCCTCGACTCCAAGCCAGTTGACGCGCGAGGTGATCCGCTTTCTTGAGCAATACCGGCCAGACTAAACAGGGATGAAATGAAAACGTTACGACAGGTACTCGCCGAACATAGCGAGGAACAACTCGAGCAGCTGGCTCGCTGGTGGGGCATCGGCGATACGCCCGCGGAACAATGGCGCAATCACCTGGGCTTGCTCGTGCAAAAGATGCAAGACCCCGTTGCCGCTCGTTTCGTCTGGGAACACCTCTCAGAAGATGAGCGCAAGCTGCTTCATAACGCCCTCAGTTTTTCGGCTTCTAACGGTATCATGCGCGGCGTGTTGCAAACCTTGACGCGCCTGCCGCAAGGCCGCTTTGAGGATGCTCTCGCAACACTTAAAGATCATCTCTTGATACTGGAAGAGCCGCTGGGGGTAAAAGGGAAAAAGCAGGTGGCTCCGGCAAGCGCGAAGTCTACCGCACCCGAAACGAAACAAAAACCCGCGTTCCAGCCATCAACGATGCTCTCCATTTACAAGGATATTGCCGATTCCCTGTCAAGCGCCGGGCGAGCGATCTTCTCATCCAATTACGACCTCTCAACCCTGACACTGGAAAAAATCCTGGCCGCGCAGAGCATGAACGACCTCTACGAAATTGGCCGGCTCTACGGTATTACCCTGAATGACTACTACTCGCGTGTCAATCCCGGCGTAAGATTGGCCGGGCACCTGGTCCAACCTGAAGTGTCTCTCTATGCCTGGGATCAATTCGATGATCAGACACGCAAACTTTTGAAATGGCTCTGCGAGCATGGCGGCCAGGCCACCATGAATGAGATACGCCAGCATACAGGCTATGACGACCCGGCCCTGGCGAAAATCATTCACCAGCTTGAAAGCTATGCCATCGCTTTTGATACGTTTTCGGGCGCGGTGCGCAAGCTATTTATTCCGCGAGAAATGCTCAAACATGTGCAAAAGGCTGCTGCGCAAACCGCGACCATCGCACAGGAGAAAGGGCCGGTTGGCCTGCTTCCCTTGAAGGAGCCGCCGCAAAGTATACACAATGGCGATACGCTGGTACTCTATGACCTGGCGTTCTTGATCGGAGCCATGTACCAGCAGAATATCGAGCCGACGAAATCGGGCGATGTGCCAAAGCGTATTGCCAACAAATTGCTTCCCCAGCTGCAAATCCGGCCTCGCCAGGGGTACGATACGTCGAATTTTGCCGCCGATATGCTCTTTAGCATTGCCCAGAAGTTGGGGCTTGTGCAGCTTTCGGCGTCAATGGGCGACGATGTGAAACCCCACTATGAACCGGGGCCGCAGCTCGCTCAATGGGCGCAGTGGGATGCCGCAGAGCAAACTCACGAACTTCTCGAATACTGGCTCAAAGCTCACAATTGGGCCGATATCGCCGGCGTCAACTTCGATCCAACGCTCAGTTCGTACTACCTGGATATGCGAACGGGACGTAGCGCTGTTCTGAAATACCTGTCGCAATGCACTCCCGGACGCTGGTATAGTTTTGATTCGTTGCTGCGTACCATGAAAGCCGAAAATCCTTACCTGCTGCGCTCGAACATTGCGAGTACCGGCCTGCCAGGCTATCAATATTCGAAAAAAATCCTTGCCAACTGGGACAGATGCGATGGAGAAATAATCATAGGTTTACTGACCTCAACACTGTTTGAGCTAGGACTTGTATCGCTAGGCTACGAGCATGGGCAGCCGCGTGGCCCATCCAGGCAGATCGATCCCGCGACCGAGAGGCCGCTGAATCCCGACGCTTTTATGCTGACCGATCTGGCCGCCGCGATTCTGCCAACCGAGGTTGAGCCGCCTGCCAGAGCAGAAGACGCTGCGCCTCGCCGCACGTTGATCGTACAGCCCAATTTTGAATTGCTGCTGCTGGAACCCGATCTGCCTACGCTCTACAGGTTGTTACCGTTCGCGCAGGCCAACCAGGTGGGCAAAGTCAGCAAGTTGACCCTGACCCGCAGTTCGCTGCTGCGCGGCCTGGCAACAACCAAAACCGTCGAGCAGGTTCTACGCATTCTGGAAGAGCATAGCCAGAAAGAAATTCCCCAGAATGTAGCCTATACCCTACGCGATTGGGGCAAACTGTATAAAGAAGCCGCCATCTCGCAGGTACTCCTGCTGGAAGTGGAAAGTGAACCGCTGGTAAACGAAATTCTCTCGCTGCCAGGTCTGAAATCGTTACGCCTGCGCAGGCTCGGTCCCTGCGCCATCGTCGCCGATTCTGGCATAACCTTCGCCGAATTGCGCCGCACGCTCGAAAAAGAAGGCATCGTAGTGCATGTGAACGGCCAGATAATTACGCGGCGTGATTATAGCACCATCACTTACGGCAGACCTCGATAATCTGCAAAGCCTGCTCGCGCGCATCGAGCCGGATCAGCGCCACTACCTGCTGGAAGATCACGTGACGTAGCAGGTTGCAGCGAAACTCTAGCTCATGCTCCTGCGCTTTTAGCTCCGCGACTTCTATCTCTCCCGCACGCCATTCGGCCAGCTTATGCTCTACCTTGCGCAACTTCAAAACAAAAAAAGCCAGTCGCAGCAGTTCAAAGCGCCGTATTTGTTCCGCCGACTCCAGCGAACCACCGTTGGAAAATGTTGAGAGGGTTGACTGCGTGTTTGCGCTCAAGAAGCGCTGGACCGCCTCTTTACTGGAGCTAAGCATCATTGTTTTCTCCTTCGATCTCTCAATGGGAAGTAAATAAGCGAGTCCTTGCACTTGATTCTCTATGCAAAACATTCTACCTGCTCAAGGCAGAAAACCAGTAAAGGACAGGTAGGAATATGGTTAAGAAACAGGCAAGCGCCGTAACGGTTTTGTAACTGGAATACTGGCGCGTGTAATCAACCAAAATGGCTATCAAGAACGTGTTCTTCCATCGGAATGCCAGCTGTTCGTTAGAGTAGATGAGCTGTGAGAGGCTTACTCCAGTTCGCTTGTTTACGTGTGTAGCCCAGGGCGGTCGCCCTGGAGGAGCTATTTTAGGGGGTAAGTATTTACGTATGCGTTCGACTCTTTTTTATATCGCGATTGCTTTAGCCATCATTTCCGTGATAGCCGCCATCTATTTCCTCATTCCGGGCATTTATCACCCATATATCTCTATTGAAAGGGGTCACCTGGTCTTGATCACACCTGGAAGGCACCTGGCACTTTCAAACAGCAGGCATCGCTTTTACGCCGGCGTCAGTTTCTTCCTGGCCGTGCTTTTCGCGATTACCGGCCTTCTATTGAGGCCCAAAAAAGTGGCGGTCGCCTAGCGGCCATGGCCCTCCTGGTTGCTGGATTGGTAACCCGCTCGCTCGCCCAAAAAAGTGGCGGTCGCCTGGCGGCCATGGCCCTCGCTCGTAGGGGCCGATTGATCGTACACACCGCCGATTTATCGGCCTCGCGCCGTTACCGGATCAGGTTGTTAAAGCCCATGATCGACCTCGCGCCCCTTGCCGTAGTAGTTTGTTAAGGCAAGGTCCAATTTTGACGAAAGGTGCTTGACAGGTACGACACACCTGCTCATGTCATTCTGAGCGCAGCGAAGAATCTCAGCGAGCCTCGACACAGATTCTTCGCTGCGCTCAGAATAACATGCCCTGGATCGCTCAGACTACCGATTTTGAAAGGTAGCATTCATCAGGAACGGCAGACCCATAAAAAGTCACTTCCACAGCAGCGTATCCTCATTTCCTGGGATACGCTGTTCTTCCATTCCGGCATTTACTGCTGGCCTCTGTCGCCATTCGCAGCACGCCTCACCATCGCGTAACAAGCGCGCAATTGCCTCATCATAATCGTGGATGGTAAATTGCCCAAAATCGGCAAGCAGCAAGCGCTGTCGCAGTTCAGGCCAGCGGCGTAGATGCAGCGCTCGTCCAGCCTGCAATACGCGCTCGTAGAGCAGCTGGAAATGTTCTTCAAGGCGCGTCTTTTTTTGCCTATCGAACCAGTCTTCCATCAAGACTCCCTGGTGGCTTTGCTCGTCCAGGCGGCGACGATATATGCATATGGCATCATTCATCGCTGCCAGGCTATCCTGGCGGCGGGTCGCGAAAATCAGCGTATATGGTGCCAGCTCGACCTGCGCCGGTCCAATCAGCATCGGCAAGGCAACGCGCTGCACCGTCAAAAAATGCTGCCCCATCGAACTCACCAGCGCCTCGACCAGCCCGCTAATCATCGACTCCGTCTCTACATTCTCCCTCAACAATGCTTTCCAACGATCATTGCGTACCAGAGCTGTAAATGCCGCTGCCCCTGTGGGAGTCCTCAGCGCCGGTATCAAGCTCACTTCCATCTTTTTATGCGAAACGAGCAGAAAGAGTTCCGTCGGCGCGGTACGCGTATAGAGTGGCGCCAGGTCTTCATAGCTAAAAAGGGTCTTGCTGAACGGATGAAGCAGGAAGATGGCCGCGGATTGATCAATAGTCGCGAGCAGCGCCGGTGCCACTTCCAACCATCCTGCACGCACAACTCCCCCATCTTTGGGCAGCGCTATCGCTTTCGGCGACGAGGCTGCGCCGTTTTGCTCCGTTTTCACTACTCCGTGTTTGCCGCTGCCAGTCTCCAGTATAAATCCGTGGAGCGTAATCGGCCTGCTTTCGCCGGCCAGAACCTGAGAGAGCGCATGCACCGGCTGGAGTACAGGATGAATAAGCCGCTTTGTATCCTTCGCGCGCGCTTTTCCCGTCCGATCTCCATCTTTTAACAGGGAAGCCGTTGCTTGGGTGACTTCAATTGCCTGCGTTGGGTTTTGGGGAGTACCAAGCGCATCAACCCAATAACAACGGCGGAAAATGCGGGTCGCCGCCAGGGAACGACAATAGGCCGCTGCATAGTCATGCAGCAGCCAATCGCGCAAGGCCGCCAGGACAGCCTGCTCTGAAAGACGGCGCGCGCGAACCTGCCTCGTGTGTGCGAGCTGGAAATCTGGATTGTCATCGAAATCGGCCCAAAGGTTCATAGCTGACATTTATTGTATCATAGGTATAGGGCTAATTCAGAGAATCACCCTGATGAATTTTTCCAAACGAATCGGGGGATCAGGTCATGTCATTCTGAGCGCAGCGAAGAATCCGTGTCCATCGCGCCAGAGATTCTTCGCTGCACTCAGAATGACACGAACGGGGTCACTTAGATTACCGATTTTGATTGTTAAAATTGATTAGGGACAGCGGAGTAATCGAGGAAACATGCCACAACAACCATCATATATAGCCATTTCCGAAGAAGTCCAGGTCGCATTAGAGGAACAACGGCCTGTCGTCGCGCTCGAATCGACGGTCATTGCGCATGGCCTGCCTTATCCGGCCAATGTCGAGGTCGCGCAGGCAATGGAGGCTGCCATTCGAGCTGAGGGCGCAATCCCCGCCACGATCGGCATTCTCAACGGAAAGATCGTCATCGGGCTTGCCCAGGATCAGATACAATACCTGGGCACCGCGCGCAATATCTTGAAAGTAAGCCGGCGCGATCTGGCCGTAGCGCTGGCCACACAACGGCCTGGCGCCACTACCGTTGCGGGTACCATGTTATGCGCCAGCATGGTCGGAATACGCTTCTTTGCCACCGGCGGCATTGGAGGAGTGCATCGCGGGGCCGAGACCACTATGGATATCTCTGCCGACCTGACGGAACTCAGCCGCACGCCGGTCCTGGTTGTCTGCGCCGGAGCAAAATCCATTCTTGATCTCGATCTGACGCTTGAATACCTGGAGACGCAGGGCGTACCCGTGCTTGGCTGGCAAACTGACGAGTTTCCGGCTTTCTATGTGTGTTCCAGCGGGCGTTGCCTGCCCCATCGCGTCGATGATGTCGCTACGCTGGCCGCCATCGCTCGCGCTCAATGGGAGTGCGGTTTGCAAGGGCTTGTTGTCGGCTGCCCCATTCCTGAGCAATATGCAATGGAACCAGACCCCCTCGAAGCGGCTACCGAAGAGGCTTTACGGCTGGCCCGCGAACAGGGCGTGCGCGGTCCCGCAACCACCCCTTTCCTGCTTGCCCATGTCGCGAAGGTGACCGCGGGCGAAAGCGTCGAGGCCAATAAGGCGCTACTTATCAATAACGCGCAGTGGGCGGCGCGGTTCGCAGCAGCTTATTATGGTTGATCAAAAAAACCGTTGATTTCTTTCCCGTCAAGGACTACAATACATACAAACAAAACAGAAACGCATGGCCATATCCATGCTTGTCTTATTTAATTGCATCTATGCCTCGAAAGGAGCATCTCGTGATGAGCAGATCACTGAGAAAGGTCATAGGAGGTATTATCCTTGCTATCCTATGGGTATGCTGTTTCCTATTTATCCCCAAAACGCTTGTGATTGACTTTGGCGTCATCGGTGGGGTCGATGAAACTTTGAACTTCAAGTTCACGGTCATCATCATCGGCCTGCTCGTACTCTTCTTCTACAACCTGCTCTATCGCTCCAGCGCGGAAGCTACCAAACTGAGCTGGACATCGATTTTTACCATCGCCTGGTTGTCGTTGATCATCTTTTACCCATTTACAGACCCCAACACCGACTCTGGGGATAGGGGAGCAGTCGCATTCTTTACCCTGATCGCCGGACTCGCTGTATGTGTCCTCTGGGTGCGATTCTTCTCCGATGAAATTTCGCTCGAGTGAAGATTTCTTAACCAACTCAGACATCCAAGAACAGGACCGCTTCCCAGGCGGTCCTTTCTCTTTCTTTTTCACCACATTTCATCTCCGGTTAAGAAAACTTAACCCCAATCCGGTACTTTACAGCTATTTTTAGGCCCATGTATGCGAATATACCGCAGAGCCTATGGTAATATCGCTTTCAAGAAACGTACTTTCAATAAGTATCAACACGTAGTAAATCAGTTCACAACGCTTCACGTTTCTGTGACGTAAGTACGGTCACCCAGGTAGAATTGCTTCCACACCTGTGAGGAGCCGGGCATCGTTTTGTCCTTTTATGCTCGCGAGGACAGGCACAAGATACTGTCCCTACAGAGATGGATAGGGCACATAAAAAAGCCTGGACAAGCTAATGCCTGTACAACATGAAGTCAGTAGTAAAGGGGTAAACATGCGTAAGCTACATCGAAGCACTTTCGGCACGCGATCAACGCGACGTAGAGGATTTTCGCCTCTGGTACTCATTGGAGCGCTTGTAACAGTGGTTATTGCGCTTGGCGTAGGCGGAGTGTTCTTCCTCCTGCCGCGCTTAGGTTCGCACGCGGCGGGAGCAGTGAATGCGGATTGCACGCTGATTGTGCCGGCCCATCCACTTTCGCCTGCCGGCCTGGCAACTCCCTATCAACTGGTAGCGACCAATCCAGACAATGGCCCATGTAATGAGGCAAATCCTAATCAATCGGCCTTCGTCCAGGCCGCGATACTCGATACTGCCACAGGCAATATCTCTATTTATGAGCCACTGGTGATTGATAAGGGTACGCGACCGGCGGCGCCCCCTGTCGTACCACAATTGACCGCAACTTCGGTAGTAGGTGTGTGGTTTGGCTTCAATGGCAATAACCTGACTTTGCGAGGCACACGTGGCAGTTTGGATGAGGGAAACTGCGTTAATGGAGCCGATGGTTCAATCTTTGGGCAGTTCGCCTACTGCAATGCTCCCGAGTTCTTCAGGGCGGCTAACCGGGCTATCGCGGCGGGTCTTCTTGCTCCACCTGCATTGGGTACCGCCAAAGATGGCCAGCCCTGCCCCACTGTACGTGATTTCAGCGTGGTAGACCAGGATCAGAGTGACAACGTGCAAACGCAGTACCTGGCGACACCCGATGGTAGAACCGCGCAGTTCTCGGCCACCAACCAGCAAAATTTACCAAATGCGACCGTCCTGGCCAACCCTAGCGATAATGCGCTGCTCAGCAACTTCATTGATCCGGCGCTGGGTTGCCAGTCCTGGCAGGCCCCGGACCTTGCCAACCCGGGGAACATGGTACCGGCCCTGGCGTTAGACGAATTGCAGGCCGCTGCCAATCAAAAGGCGCCAATCGCGCTGGTACCTCTGACTGATCCCATGACGATGGTCGCGCAGGGCAACAATACTTTTCAGAGTCTAACAAAAACCAACCTCTATCGTCAGGGCGTTGATCAGACGCCTGCGGACTACCGCCAGCAGGCCAGCGGTGCCACTTACTGTAGAAACCTTGTGCGAACAGGTCTGCCGCGCCTGGCGATGGATAAACAGTTGACAATCAATGCGACGACTCCGAATGCTGCTATGGCCAACAGTCTCTTTACCTTCCTGGCCATGCGCTTCCAGACTTCGTACATGAATTTGAATTGTAAACAGCTCCTTGGCCAACCGAATCCGGTGCAGACGCAGACCGATGCCAACGGTGTCGTAATTGCCGCGACCATCAATGACACAACCAGCGGCAATCCCGGACTTGCCTGCTCTGTGAACGGCAATGTTCTGGCAGGGTGCGCCGGAACGACCACCATTAACGGCCAGACCTGCACCTTTGCCTTCGACAACCAGGCACGCCAGGTGAACATCCAGTGCGGCGCAACGGCACAGCAGGGAGGATAATCACAAGCGAAATAGGGAAGAGGCGAATAGAAACGCAGTGTGTTTCTATTCGCCTCTTCCCTATTTCGCTTGTGATGCTATGCTTGCGCGGTTTCCGCGGGCACTTCCTCGATGGCGATCAACGAAGGACGGCCCGGAAACTCTGTATGGATACTCACATTGCGTTGCGAGCGCGAATGGTGTCCGAACTTGACATAACCATCAATCAACGCAAAGAGCGTATGATCGCGACCGACGCCGACATTTTCTCCTGGTTTGATCTTCGTGCCACGCTGGCGCACAATAATGCTGCCGGCAGTGACCAGCTGTCCATCGTAGCGCTTCACGCCCAGCATCTTGGGGTTGCTATCCCGACCATTGCGGGAGCTACCCACACCTTTTTTATGTGCCATGGTTTATTCCTCCTCTAACTTGCTTACTTTCAGTCTGCTCAACAGGTACGGGACCCGCTCAGGACGCGCTAAATCTGGTCCCTACTCCTCCTCGGATTCCTCTACATCGTCGCTAGCGACCTCATCTTCACCCTCATCCTCAGTAACCTCGGCGGGAGTCTCCATCTCATCCTGGGAGGGTTCTTCATTCCTGGCGCGAGGAGGTTCGCCGGTAATCAGACTCTTGCCATCGGCCACAATATCATCAATGGTCAGTACCGTCAGTTCCTGGCGATGCCCACGGCGATGGCGATAGCGTTTCTTGGCCTTGTACTTGAAGACAATTAATTTCTTGCCGCGGGCCTCCCTGGTAGCGGTGGCGAGTACTGTTGCGTTCTCTACCAGCGGTGTTCCGATCATCGTCGTATTCTCATCAGAGATCAACAACACATCGAGCTGTACCTGCGATCCGATCTCTACGGGAAGCCGGTTGACTTCCAGCGTCTGGCCAACGGACACCTTATATTGTCTTCCACCACTTTTAACGACTGCGAACATAGCTTCTTCTCAACTCCTTTTTCTTTTGAGGCGATCATGGTGGTCGCCGCCATACTCCGCTCTGAGACTTCACTGGATACGTGGAAGGCAAGGGTGGAGCGCCTTCGTACTGTTCCATTTCGTAGGCTTTTCAATCCCTCATCCGGGGAACTGGCCACGTAGGGGCCGATTCATCGCGCCCAGCGCCGATTGATCGGCCTCCGAGATGGCTGGATTAATAAGTTACAATCCATTACCGGCCCGGCGGGCATCATGGAGTCTCATCATTCTGCAATGCGGAGTGATTTCCCCTTGCAAAAAATTGGGGCAGCCCAACCACGCGAACACAAGGCTCTCGTGGACACACTGTAGCGCAATCATTCTAGCAACATTTGACAATACTGTCAAGCCTCGTTTTTCCCGAACCCGCCTGGGATTGAAACTCTAGCGCTGTTGCTGTGCTTTCCATTGCATCTGAGCCTGTTGTAGACCCAGCAATTGTTGTTCAAGCCGCAAAATCTCTTGTTGCAAGCGCTCTTTCTGTTGCTGTGGCCCAAGGAGACGGATGTCTTCAAACACCTTGTAACCACCTCGTAGGAGGCCTCGCGGCACAAATGCCGCCGTTTCATAATAACGCGAGCGTGTACTCGACATTTGTGTCGTGATCTGCTTCAGGTCGAGCTTCAACTGCCGGATCTCCAATTTCAACTGTTGGATCTGGTCCTTGTAGGGGTCCTGCGCCTTAGCACTGCCAGAACGGCGGGGACGAGCCGGTACTTCTGGCGCGCCCGGTCTATAAGGACTTTGTGAGACCGCCCCAGGCGCCTGCAGGGGAGCGCCGCAGTCCTGGCAGAAATGCGCTCCATCTTCGACCCTGGCCCCGCAATTCGTACAAAACATGCATCCATCCTCCTTAAGAAAGAAAAAGCTCCGTTTATCTGGATTATACCCGACTTTTCTCTCCCTTGCACGAAGGTACAAGAGTACTGGAAAAGCCAACCTGCGGTATCTCCTTGTGGTCACCAGGAATGGTTTATTACCCTTCTTCCTCCCCAACCGCATCTTATACCTTGAAGATCAACAACAAAAAAGCCCCGCCGGTTGGCCAATGGCAAAGGTCGCATTCTAGACCTGGAGCACTCGGTATGATATAGTTGGCTCGAAGACTTGCCTCTGCACCGGTGCCGGTAAGACAGGCGATAGTTTATGGAGAGAGGTATGATGGCACGAGGAGAACATATTGATGCGCCAGACCTCGAGCGCTACCCTGATATCCCTTTGTTCAATACAAAGGCGGTGGTGCAACAGACGGGTGTGCTTGCTACTACCCTGCGTGCCTGGGAGCGTCGTTATCGCATTCTTTCCCCCGACCGTTCCAATAACGCCTACCGTCTTTACTCCGAGCGTGATATTGCCAAAATTCGCTGGCTCAAGGCGCGTGTCGATTCCGGCATGACCATCAGCCAGGCTATTGCGCTGCTCCATCATATGGACGCCCAACGACGCCAGCGCCGCGAAACCTGGAACCAAATACCAGGCAGTGCCGATTTTTCAGTATTCCAGATAGCTTTGCCGGTCGCAGGAGAGGTCTCCCCAGCAGATACAACAGCGGGTTCCGCAGCGTCTGAAACGGCCACAACGACGGCGGAACAACCTGGCACATCCCACCAGGATGAAAAGCGGATGGGCTTCTCTTCCCCCACATATAGCATGTGGGATGCTCAGCAGCGCCTGCTTGAAGCATTTCAGGTATTCGATGAGGTGGCGGCGCGCGCAGTTATGGCGTCCATGCTGGCTATCTATCCAACTGAAGAGATCTGTATCGAACTGATTCGACCGGTGATGTGGCGTATCGGCAAATTATGGGAAGAAGGACTGATTACGGTATCCGTCGAACACTTTGCGAGCGCTTTCTTTCGTGGCCTGCTCGCGAACCTCCTGCATAGCTCGCCCGCCTCGCCTGCTGGTCCGCTGGTCATTACCTGCTGCGCTCCAGGTGAAGCGCATGAACTGGCCCCCCTGATGCTGGCGCTGCTTCTACGGCGCTCGGGCCTGCGCGTCGTCTACCTGGGGCAGAGCATCGAAATCGCCGGATTGCTGCACACCATACGCCAGACCAGCCCGGCGCTGCTCTGTATTTCGCTCTCGATCTTCTCCTTTAAGCAAGGCCTGATCGACCTGAGCCATCTGATTTGGGAGATGTCACCACCTCGTCCCATACTCATCTGCGGTGGGCAGGCATTTGAGAAACGCCCAGACCTTATTCCACAGGTTCAAGGCCTTTACCTGAATGGAGATTTGCGCTCCAACGTCGCCTACCTGCACCAGCTGGCCTTTGAGCCTCCCAGCGGTTCAGTTGCTATACAATAGGGGCGGAGCCTGGAGGCCGATTCATCGGCCCCGCTATGAATTAGCTGATTATCTTGTTCACCTGCGTAATCTGGTCCCTACATATTGACAATTTCAAAGAGTTCCCGCACAATGGCATACAAATTTGAGCCAGGAGAGCGAGGACGTAGACACATGAATGCATATGATGAACTTCAGTGGAGAGGTATGCTCTACGAGGCGACCGAGGGCCTTCAAGAGGCGCTGGCTACGCGAAAGGTGACCGCCTATATCGGCTTCGATCCCACTGCCGCCAGCCTGCATGTAGGCTCTTTGCTGCCTATTATGGGACTGGTGAGATTGCAGCGCTATGGCCATACCCCCATTGCCCTTGTTGGCGGTGGAACCGGCATGATTGGCGACCCCAGCGGCAAAACGTTGGAACGCCAACTACTTTCAAAGGAGCAGATCGAATACAACATCGCGGGCATTCGCGAACAATTGAGCCACTTCCTCGATTTCGACGCCAGGGAAAACCCCGCCATGCTGCTCAACAACGCCGATTGGCTGGCCCCTCTTCGCCTCATCGATTTCTTGCGCGATACCGGCAAGCATTTTACCGTCAACTATATGCTTGCCAAAGAATCGGTCAAGCGCCGCTACGAGCAGGGAGATGGCATCTCGTTTACAGAGTTCAGCTACATGCTGCTGCAAGCCTACGATTTTCTCACCCTGTATGATCGCTATCACTGTACTGTACAGATGGGCGGCAGCGATCAATGGGGCAATATCGTGGCCGGCATCGAGCTGATTCGTAAGCTGCGCGAGGATAGAGCCTATGGCGGCGTCTTCCCATTGGTAACCAGCAGCGGCGGCGTCAAATTCGGTAAAACCGAGGCCGGAACCATCTGGCTTGATCCTTATCTCACCTCGCCGTTCCGCTTTTATCAGTTCTGGATCAATACCGACGACCGCGATGTCATTACGTACCTGAAATACTTTACGATGCTCAACCGCGAGGAGATCGCCGAACTGGAAACGGCCACGCTGGTAGCCCCCGAAAAACGCGAGGCCCAGCGGCGTTTAGCGCAGGAAGTGACGCGTATGGTGCATGGCGAAGCCAACCTGCGCAAAGCGATCCAGGCCTCTCAAGTCCTCTTCGGCGGCGCGATCACTGATCTGAGCGGCGAGGATGTGCTGGATATCTTCGCGGAAGTCCCATCCACCGAGATGTCGCGGGCGCTCTTCGAGGGCGAAGGCATGCCTCTGGTAGATGTCGTCGTCGCCTGCGGCTTTGCCAGCTCCAAAGGCGCGGCAAGGCGCATGATCGAGCAGGGCGGCATCTATGTCAACAACTCTCGTGTCACCGAAGCGCGCGCGATGATCTCCCTCTCTGATTTCATCGAAGGGCAATACCTGGTCATGCGCAAGGGCGCCAGGGAATATCATCTCATTCGCGCCTCGTGACCCCCGGCAGCAAGGACAGGCTGGCGCTGCCCCTACAGTATCATCGATAGTTTTCCAGCATTGCGCGCGCCTCATCCGCTAAACGCGCGCGCAGCGATTCCGGCTCAAGCACCTGCGCGTGGCGGCCCCAGCTGAGCAGCCATTGCAGCACCTCGCTCTCCTGCCGCGCATGCAGCGTCACCAGCAGCCCATCAGAAGTCTGTTCCTGGCTAACCATATAGAATGAAGGAGATTCTTGTACCCAGCGTGCTACCTCAGCATCAAAAAGCACGCGAATGGTTATGGAGCGCTCGTCAACTGTTCGCTCCAGGCGCATCGTAAAATTGGAAGGACGCTCAAATGCTTCTGGTAGCAGTTCGAGATGTTCCATGCGGTCGAGCCGGAAATTGCGAATAGCATGCCGCAGGTGACACCAGGCAACCAGGTACCAGGCGCCTCCGGTATGGGCGAGGCCGTAAGGGTCGGCTTTACGGATCGTCTGTTCGCCCCTACCATCTGCACTATGGCGAGTATGATAGCAGAAGCGCACCGTGGTTCGCTGGATGATCGCGCGTCGCAGTTGTTGCAGCAGTTCTGCGCGAGGGGAGGATTCCAGGTTATCTCCCGAAATGAAACGAATGCTGCTTTGTAAGTAATGGACCTCATCGCGCAGGTTTTCAGGGAGTACGCCCTCGATCTTGCGGCTGGCGGAGAGCGCGGCAGCGCGATACTGGGCATCAAAGCGCTGCGCCATGAAGTCGCTGCCGAGTAGCAGCATGGTTGCCTCGTCGGTGGTAAAGCTCAACGGCGGCAAGAAGTAGCCCTTCATCAAAGCGTAACCGCGTCCAGGCACAGAAATTAACGGGACACCTGCCTGACCCAGTGCCTGCATATCGCGATAAATGGTGCGTTTGCTGGTCTCGAAGGTTCTGGCCAGGTCCTCGGCGCGCTGGTGCCCCTTACCTTGCAACTCCAGTACGATTGCCAGCAGGCGATCAGTTCTGTTCATCTCTTCTTGAGCTTGCCCTGTTTGTACAGCTTTTTCGCCGATGGACCAAATTCCAACCTCAGCCGGAACCAGCCTGGCTTTTCTAAAGCGTCTGCAATTCTCTCTACATGGAATGGATAGGTATTGCCCGGTATCTGCTGAAATGCAAAGTAGTCGATCTTGTCGGCCTCATCGCTTTTCTTTAGCTTTCCCCCGGTTATATCACAAACATAAGAGAATGCAAAATTGAACTTCCGGAGATGTATATATATCCCTACCAATTTTCGAGGTGCTACTTTCAACCCCACTTCTTCCTTGACCTCGCGCACTACTGCCTGTTCAGGTGTCTCTCCTGCCTCGACTCCGCCGCCGGGCAGGTTCCAGAGGTCTACATCGCACCTGTGGCAGAGCAAGACTCGTTTCTGCTCGTCCAGAATAATGCCAAAAGCGCCTATTTTGATTGTACGCCTCATCCTCTTTTTCAAGCGAGAGCAGGCTTTTGTAAAGCTCTTCAGCATTCTCATACTCATCGTTACTAGCGGTTTTCCTTACCGCGTACAAGCGAGGTCAGAATACCAATTGCCGCGATAGCCGCGCTTGTGATAAAGGCAGCGTGGAATCCAGCGTTAAATGTCTGCTGCAAGGCCGGTATCTGGGCCGGGGAAGCGCGGTGGCTCGCCAGCAGCAGACCGGCTAACGCTCCGCCGAAGCTGGCGAAGACCGCCCCTGCCAGCGCCACACTCAGGCTCTGCCCCACTACCCGTCCCGTTGCCAGGAAACCCGCGGCTACCCCTTGCTGGCCGCGCGGAGCCGCTCCCATCAAGGCGCTATTATTCGGCGATTGGAACATGGCCTGTCCCACGCCTGTCAGTACCAGCCGCCAGATGATGTCCCAGATCGAACTCTGCGCGTTAAGCTGGCTGATGAAAATCAATCCGATACAGGCGATGCTCAAGCCGCCAGCCGCCAGCCAGCGCGTTCCAATACGGTCCGCGAGCGCTCCGCTGAATGGTGCCAGGACTGCTATAGTCAGCGGCAAGGGCGTCAAGAGTAACCCAGCCTGCTCGGTCGAGAAGCCGCGCAGCTCTTCCAGGTAGAAAGGTAGCATGAAACTGACGGCAAACAGCGCCAGGAAGCTCAGGATCAGGCTGATATTGGCCGAGAGGAAGACGCGATCACGCAGCAGCGCAAATTTGATGATCGGGTCGGCAACACGCAACTCGACAATCACCAGCAATGCGAAAGCAATTACGCTCACGACGATTGTACTGATAAGCAGAGGTGAGGTCCATCCCCATTCCTGGCCAAAGGAGAGTCCTGCCGTCAACGCGACAAGCCCGACCGCCAGCAGTAGTGCGCCCCAGGGATCGAAACGGCCCGGATTGCGATGCAAACGCTCGGTCAGGATGCGCAACGTAGCAATGATTCCGATGATGCCGATGGGCACATTGACATAGAAAATCCAGCGCCACGTGAAATTTTCAGTGATGATACCGCCAAGGGTCGGACCGACGCTCACGCCCAATGCCACAATCACAGCGTTCATGCCCAACGCGCGCCCGCGCTCCGAAGGAGGAAATGCGCTGGTCAGCATGGCAGGGCTGATCGCCATAATCAGTGCCCCACCCAGCCCTTGCAACGCGCGCGCGGCAATCAACATGCCCAGCGAAATAGAGGCGCCGCTAATGGCCGACCCGGCGGTGAAAATGATCAATCCCGACACCCAGATCGGCTTGCGTCCTATCATATCCGCCAGTCGTCCGATGGTAAGCAGCACACCCGCGATAACAACCAGGTAGGCGATAATGACCCATTCAACCGCGCCGGTCAGCGCGGTGCCGAAATAATGTGCAATAGTAGGAAGGCTGATATTGACGATAGAAGAGTCGAGCGTTGCCATGAAGACGCCAATCGCGACGATGGAGAGGACAGCCCACTTGTTGGCTCGTTCTTCATAGCCTTTCGTTCTGCTATCGTCTCCGGGACGAGCAGCTTCCTGCCGTATCGTTTGCTTTAGCTCATCCGGGGAGACCATAGCGGACTGCGCCCCATCCGTATTGATCGCATCCTGCGCGTAGGGGCCAGATTGATCGCGCCCCGCGAGCAGTTCATCCTCTATTTTGTTTGCCTTCGTCTCTTTTTGTTGCATGATCTGCCCTGTTTCTGATTGTATGGGCGACCGCGTGCTGGATCAATCCACACTCTACACTGGTCGCCCGCCCGCTCCGCCCACTTTAAATAACAACACGTGCCTGGTTAGATTATCTTCCCATCATGCTACCTGGTTTTGAACGCGTTAATAACAGGTGCTTATTTAGTAGGACGTGATGCGGAGGAAGCATGGATACAAGGCTCATTTCTTGTACAAAAAGAAGTAGATGGTCATGCTTACACCAACCAGGATGACGAACCAGCGCACGATTCGTGGGTCGAGCCGGCGCGCAAAAGAGGCAGTGACAAAGCCGCCCACTATCGCGCCTGCAATCATCACGATAGCCTGCGCCCAGACAACCGCGCCGGCTATAATGAAGGCGATCACAGCGACACCGTTGATCGTGGTTTGCAGCACAGTTTTGACCGCGTTCATCTCGTGAATGTTTTCCATCCCCATCAGCCCCAGTGTCGCCAGCATTAGGATGCCGATGCCACCACCAAAATACCCCCCGTAGGTCGCGATGATCAGCTGTAGAAGCGCGATGATGGCGAGAACGCGCCAGGAAACCTGCTTTGTGAGTTTTGCCGTACCTGCCTCTAGAGCAGTACGGGTGGCAGCACGCTCGCGCATTCGTGCTGTAAGCGGGCCGCTGACCGCGAACAGCACCGTTGCCAGCAACAGCAGGTACGGCAGCAGTGTGACAAAGGTCTTTGACGATGTGCCCAGCAACAATAAAGCCCCCAGCAGGCCACCGATAAAGCTGGTTACACCCAATACCAGCAAAAGGACGCGATTCTGTTTGACTAATTCCTTGCGATAGGCGCCAACGCTGGCAATCGAGCCTGGCCACAGGGCAACCGTACTGGTGGCATTGGCGATTTTGGGCAAGACTCCGGTAAATATCAGCGTGGGGAGCGTGATGAAGGTGCCGCCACCGGCGACCGAGTTAAGCGAGCCGCCGAGCATGGCGGCGAAGAACAGTGCTAGTGCCTGAAGAAATGTCATCGTCTGGTTTGCTTTCTTTGCTGATACCAGCATGCTGCGCCCACACACATATTATACTACAGGACAATTGAAAAGTCTTTTTTCGCCCACCCGGAGATGTGAAGATAATGCTGTGCAGGTTTGACAAAGTATGAAGAGATGCATATCATCTCTTCCCGCGTTTACCGAGGAGGACGCGCGCAACTACGTCGCGACTCACCCTGTGCCGGGCGGGAGTATCAGAAGCGTGAAGAGGCCGATCGTGATGAAAATCGAGTTCATGACTACGCAAGAAGCAAGCGAGTTGATCCAGAACTTTATTAGCCGGCGCAAAGATGACCTGGTCTGCGTCACTGGTTTTTTGCCGATGAAGTCTGATGGATGAGCCTCATCACGCTTCTCAATCGTATGAGAACACCTGTTAAATAATCGAACAAGAAGACGGACAATGAGATCGGGATGGCGGCTTACTCGTAGCGGGCCTCTTTCTTGAGGTCTATTTCATCATCAAAAAGGGAAACATTGTATTGACCTAACAGGTCAAGAAACTCGCGCCGTGTCAGATTCAGCAATTTGGCCCCTTCCCCTGACGAGAGTTCACCTAATGCATAGAGTCGTACAACAAGTGCTTCGAATGCAAGCCTCTCTAACTGCTGTTGATTTTTTCCGGTGAGTTGCTCAGGGACTTGCAAATGCAACTGTATAGTGACTTTCTCCTTTGCTGCTTTCGGCACGGTGCGCCGATATGCCTATTATACTACATTTTAACCTTACCCTTCCCCAACCAATTCTGCTATACTTAAGGATATCTCAGACGTTCATAGCTCATCCAATTGCACTGACTGGAGGGTCATATGCCTGTCTCTGTTTCCAATTCCAGGTTGATCTATGACGCGCTCAAAGCCTGTGATGTGCGTATCATCTCGGCTCTGCCCGAAACCTGGCTCGTGCATCTCATTCGCATGGCCGACGAAGACCCCGAAATGACACTGGTGCGCCTTGCGAAAGAGGAAGAGGGCGTAGGTATCTCGGCAGGAGCGCATCTCGCGGGCGTCAATTCCGCCATGTTGATGCAGAATCACGGCTTTCTTGCGTCAATCAACCCCATTGTCTCGCTGGCCCTGCTCTACAAAATTCCCCTGTTGATGCTCATCAGCTATCGCGGTCACATGGGCGAAAAAGACCCCTGGCAGACGCAGGGAGGCCTGGTGACGGAGCCGATTTTGCGCGCTCTGAACATTCCAATCTGGCATTTGAACAATCCCGGCGACATCGACAGGCGTCTCAAAGATGCTCAGACGCTGGCGCATGCCTCGCTGCACCCTGTTGCCGTCCTGTTGTCACGCGAGCTAATGTGGGAGGAGTGATCGATTATGTTGCGCGCAGATGCTTTGCAGGCTATTTATCCCGAGCTGGAAGAACGCATCGTCGTTACTATCATGGGCGCGGTCGCGGCAGAACTCTACATGCTCGGGCACCGTCACAACTTCTTTTATCTTGAACATGCCATGGGCCTGGCATCATCGATGGGCCTCGGTATCGCGCTATCGCTACCGGAGCAAAAGGTGATCGTCCTCGATGGCGACGGCTCGCTGCTGATGAACCTGGGCACCTTGAGTACGATGGCACGCTACAAGCCCGGCAACCTGCTGCACATCGTCTTCGACAACGAAAGCCTGCTCTCGGTCGGTGGATTCCCTACCGCTACCTCAACGGGCACCGATCTTGCCGGTATCGCCAGGGCGTCAGGCGTGCCGCAGGTCATGGAGGCAAACACGCCTGAAAGCCTGAAAGATGCCGTCACGCAGGCCCTGGCAAGCAATACGCTCACGACTATCGTCTCCAAGGTCGAAGCGATCGGCCCAAAATCCTTTCACATGGACTTGCCCTTGCTCGAAAACCGCTTCCAGTTCAAACGCTATCTCGAAAAAGTGAGAAAATAACAAGGAGGGAATCACATGGCAAACGCTCAATCCAATATTCTGGCACAGTTGCTTGCCGAACTCGACTCTGGCGGCCTGAAGGTCGTCGACCTGACCACTCCTCTGGGACCAGATACCGTCGTGATCGACCTGCCGCCTATGTTTGCTCCATCGCCCGGCCTGACCATCACCGAGATTTCGCGCTACGATAGCCGCGGCCCGGCCTGGTACTGGAACATTCTCAATCTCGGCGAACACACAGGCACGCACTTCGATGCCCCCATTCACTGGGTTACGGGCAAAGACCTGCCCAACAATGCCACCGATACTATTCCCCCACGTAAGTTTATCGGCCCCGCGTGCGTCATTGACGTGACAAGCCAGGTGGAGCAGAATCCCGATTTCCTGTTGATGCCCGAAGATGTCGAGGCATGGGAGAGCGAGCATGGGCGCATCCCGGCAGGCGCGTGGGTATTGCTGCGCACCGGCTGGAGCAAGCGCACCGGACGCGAAGAGTTCCTCAACGTTCGTGAAGACGGCGCGCATTCGCCCGGCTTCGACAAGACCTGTTCGGAATTCCTGGCGCAAGAGCGCGACGTGCTGGGCGTCGGCGTGGAAACGGTCGGAACGGACGCAGGCCAGGCCGGAACGTTCGATCCGCCATTCCCTAATCACACTATCATGCATGGCGCGGGCAAATTCGGCATTACCAGCCTGATCAACCTGGATCAACTGCCACCGACCGGGGCCATCGTCATCGCCGCCCCGCTTAAAATCGTAGATGGTTCAGGCAGTCCCCTGCGCGTGATCGCGATCACGCCATAGGCCAGAACCGTCCTAAAGTGCTTCCGCTAATGCCGACAATGCCGCCTCAAAACACTCCATTGGCGGATAGACGATGCCGGCTCCGATCTGGCCGATGCCCGGCAGGCGGTGCGCGATACCCGTATTGATGACGGGTGGCATATTCAGGCGGCACACCTGCCGGATATCGATGCCGGTGGGCGTGCCGCGGAAATCCAGCGCCGGAATGCCGAATAAAGGATTGCTGGTCACGGTCAAGGCGTACATTTCCTGGGTATATCGTAACGCGTCGGCAGGCGTGCCGCCGATGAATTGCACAATCGCGGGCGCTCCCGCCATGGCGAAAGCTCCGACGCCGCTGGTCTCTGTGATGGCGCTATCGCCTATATCAAGATTGGCATCCTCCGGCCCGTAACCGGCGAAATACAGTCCCCGCACCATCTGCGCGGGACCCACAAACCAGCGCTCTCCCAGCCCACTCACGCGAATACCAAAATCCACGCCATTGCGCGCCATCGTCACCACTACACTGCTATACGGCACGTTGGCTCCTGCTAATGTAATCGCCTTGGCCGCGGCCATCCCGGCATTGAGATGAAAATGGTCGTTTCCGGCGATGAAACGCAGCACGGCGGCCGTTTCCGCCGCCGAATTGCCCGTTTCTGCCAGCGCAGGCCCTACCTGGCGCGCGAAGACCGATGAAGCCGCCTTGTTGCGGTTATGGCACTCGTCGCCCATCTGCAGCGCCTGGGCCATAATTGCACGGATATCGACCCCGCCCATCTGCTGAACCGCTCGCGCCAGCGCAGGCCCCAGCACATCTTGCATCCAGCGCAGGCGTTCCAGCACATCAGAAGAATACGCCCCGTAGCGCAGCACCTTGCCAAGTCCCTCATTCAAGGTTGAATAGGTGCGGTTGCCATGCGTTTTATCCTCAAGCACGTAGAGCGGCATAGATGGTGATGTGATGCCGGCCATCGGCCCAACGACGTTGAAATGGTGGCATGGCTCGAAATCGATGGCCCCGGATTCGGCTAGCTGCACGGCCTCTTGCTCGTCCCTGGCCCAGCCTTCATAGAGGCAGGCCCCAATAACCGCGCCACGCATGGGGCCACACATACGCTCCCAGCTAATAGGCGGACCGGCATGCAGCAATTTGCGCGCTTGCAGCGCTGGAATCACCTCGCGCGCCGGTCGCACATCGACCAGGACGGGATGCGCGGCCAGCATGCGTTCGACTGCGATCTTGTTAGCTTCGTCTACTGCCGGATTGTTTAGAAGCTTTGCCAGCGCTCTCGTGTTGCCTGCTGGCGGTCGCCATGATACACGAATTACATCGATTCCCTGCTCCTCGATGGCATCGGCAAAAATGTCTGCTCCAACATTAATGATGGGCGCAGGCCCGGCAGCGTTTGTCATCTGCTCCATATGCTTACCTCGCTTGAGTAAGTAACTCGACACAGCGCCAGGCGGCATCTGCATTGCTTGTGAAAACCTCGGCCCCGGCTTCACGAAAACGCGCAGCCTGCCTCGAAAGCCGTTGTGGATCGCCCTCGGTGCCACACAATGAAATCACGAAGTTGAGCGCGCGACCCTGCGAGGCTGCCTGTTCCAGCGTTCCGGCAATCACCGGCGCGTACACTGCCGCCGGATCAGGATGCGCGCAATAACCCAGCACCATATCCAGCAGGATCACACCCACCCGTGGATTGCCGGCCTCTTCCTGCAAACGCTTCAAACGCAGGCCCGGATCAATCATCGGATGCGGGCGACCATGGGTATATTCGTCCGCGCCAAAATCAATCGCGAAATGCCCCTGCGTGCGCTGCCCCTGGGCCAGTCGCCATTCCGGCTTCAATGGAATATTGGAATAAATAGGGCCAATCTGCCCGGCCCAGATATGCATCGCCTCATCGCACAACGTGCCCCCCGAAAAAAGCGCCGCCAGGCGATATCCTGTTCCTGTGTCGCTGGTTGCCCTCGCGTGTACGGTAGGGGCGTCCCCTTGTGGGCGCCCTGGAAGAATCTCGTTGCCGCTTCTCATTGTCCGCGCCTGCCCGCTATCTACCGCTTTACCGGTCTCACTCATAGATACCGCTTGCATGGCCGCTTCCGCCAGCGTGCGAGCGATGATGAGCCGCTCTCTATAGCGGCTCTCTAAAGCATCGCGATCAGCCCCAACAAAGATTACGATGACGGGTTTCTGTCCGCTCGCGGCTACCTCAAGCACCCGTTCGGCTACGGCCTGCGCGGGCGGCTTGGAAATGAGAACAATGACCTGCGTCTGTTCGTCGGCCTGCAGGAGACGCAATCCCTGCAAGGTCGTAATCGCTCCCACTGCCTCGGAGAGGTCGCGCCCGCCGCAACCGATAACCTGCGAGACACCACTGCCCTGCTGCGCGATAAGCGACATCACCTGCTGCGTGCCCGTACCAGAAGCCCCCACGATGCCGATTGGCCCGCGCGGAACCACGTTGACGAATCCCAGCCCGGCACCATTGATCATAGCGGTGCCGCAATCGGGTCCCATCAATAACAGATTGCGTTCTTGCGCCATATGTTTCAAAGCAATTTCCTGCTCCAGCTTCACGTTATCGCTGAAGAGAAAGACGTGCAACCCGGCCCTCAATGCCTGTTCCGCCTCAAGAGCGGCATACATTCCCGGAACGGAGATGAGGGCCAGCCTGGCATCCGGGTGTAGCTGCGTGGCCTGCTCCAGCGAACGTGGCTTCCCCGGCCCAGCTTGCATCCCGTTCATTCCAGTACTGCTTGCGCCGGTACGCCGTCCCAATTGCCCCAGTTGCTCCTCGGCGGTCTGTAATGCGGCCTGCGCGGTAGCTTCATCCCCGGCGCGCACGACGATCAGCACATCGTCCGGGCCAGGCTTGCCCTCGACTCCTTCGAACGGCGCCAGGCCTGCCTCGGCCAGCAATTGCAAATTTGGTTCGGTGGCCATAATCGCGGCCGCATCCTCCACGCCCGGCATTTCCGTGAGGGAACGTGCAATCTTCATCAGTGTAATCGAGTCGAAATAACTGCTGCGCTTCACGCGGGCCAAAATCTTCATAGGCCAATATTCCTTCTCTATGCAAGAACTATTGTACTATCCAGCAAAATGCGCTATTGATGAGTATTAATCCTATTACGTCTTGATTGTATCCCTGTGCTTGCTGCTATTGTGGTACGTGGCGCATCGCAAGTCAAGGGCAGGCAAATTTGAGAAGTATTGAAAAGGAGAATGTCACGAATTATAGTGACCGCGGTGGGACTCGAACCCACGGCCAATCGATTAAAAGTCGATTGCTCTACCACTGAGCTACGCGGTCGTTCTACTAAAAGCATGATGGTCATTTGTTTAACCATCAGACTGGCTCTTAGCAGCACTATCATAGCATACGTGTCAAGGAGAAACCACGCTCACGATTGGCTCACAAATATTAAAAATGCCTTACAGCTTATCATTAACCGGGGATGTATCTTGCCTCTTGTGAGCTAACGTGATACACTACGGTATGGCAAGGATATTTTGTTTCCGGCGCTTCTATGTCCTCCTGGATCGACCAGGAGAGCAGTGTTAGAGAGAGTGCCGGTTACTTTGAGAAATGTATTGGTAGTGATGACAGGAGGGAGCGCTTCTGGCCGGACTTGAATGAGGGTCAGGCCCGCGGCGTTTAAGAAACTGTGGGCAAACAAATACTCGTTGTTGACGATAAGCATGAATTGCTTCACCTGATGCGCCGCGTCCTGGAAGACGAGCAGTATCAGGTCTCTATCCTGCAAGATGGAAGAGATGCTTTTACCCAGGTGAAAACTCAGCTGCCGGATTTGTTGATTCTCGATCTGAGATTGGGCGATATTTCCGGTCAGGATATTCTGAAGCAATTGAAGGACGATCCAGTAACAGCCGATATTCCTATCATCGTCTATACTGCCGCGGTGCTTGAGGCTGAAGAGGTCACCAAACTTGTTTCAAACAATCCTGAACGCTTTCAAGATGTATATGTAGTTCAAAAGCCATTCGAACTAGAGAATTTGCTCATTCTGGTGCAGCAGGCCCTCCACGAACCGGTCGGCTAATCGACTCTTGCTAGTTAATGATAGACTACTGGTCGGCAAGCGTTCCGGTTATTTTTGTGTGGCAATGTGCCTGGAAACGGGTACATGTAGAATAACGGATAATTTCTTATCCAGAAAGGAAGGGTGTGAACCAATGAAGTTTATTCTCGGCTTACTTCTCGGCTTCGCTCTAGGTGTGGCTGCTGGCCTGGTGCTCGCTCCTCAGTCGGGCGAATCCACGCGGGCGCAACTCGGCGAGCAGGGTATTATGCTGCGCGACCGTTCCGCGGGACTTACCGACGAACTGCGCGCGCGTGCTACCGAGGCGCTCAATCAGGGCATGGAGATGTACAACCGCACCAAAGGCGAGTTGACAGAGCGCTATTCTAAAGCCAAAAGCGGCGAACTGTAAAATAGGGATGTAGGGGCCGATTGATCGCGCCCACCGCCGATTGATCGGCCCCCGGCCCGGATTACCTGGTTATTTTGTCAAACTGCATGACCTGGCCCCTACACTTCGTGTTCGTATTGTTTTATCAGCTTGTCCACCAGGTTCCCTATCTCATGCCACAGGCTATGCTGGTAATCAAGCATACGCGACTGGTTTAAGTCGAACTCTCTATTCGATGGGTCTTTCCTGGCATTTTCCTCGAATCGACGCGCAAGCGCCAGTTTCTTATCGCCCTGATCATGCAAGTAAGTTGATAGTTGTTGTAAATCTGCCAGCAGGGCAGCCAGTTTTTCTTCGCTCGTTGGCATAGCGTCTTCATTCCTTATTAGTATTGGTATTGGCGTTCTCGGATGGAAGAATCTGTAGTGCATCCGCGTAACGGTTAAAGAAATTGAACAATCCAATCACAGTTGCCAGCTCGACAATCTCTCCATCGTCAAAATAAGCTTGCAGCGCATCCCATAGCTCCTCGTCCACATCGCGCGCGCTCGTCGTCATCACCTCAGCAAAATGCAGCGCCACCAGTTGCTGCTCCGTGAAGAGATGGCGATGCTGGTCGATATGGTAGAGCGCGTCCAGCAACTCCTTGCTTACACCCAGCTGCCCTGCCAGGGCAGTATGCGCCTCCATTCAATAAAAGCAGGCATTGACCTGCGAGACACGTATCGCCAGCAGCTCTTTCAGAGCCGGGTCAACCGTCCCCGCGCGCATGGCCGTTTCCAGCAACTGCATTGCCTGGCGCATCAGCTCTGGTCTGTGGGCCATAGTGCGAAAAAGTGTAGCCATGGTGCTGAAAGATGTGGCTCCATCAGCAGGTAATTCTATATCAATCGGTGGTATGCGAGGCATCGTCTTGACTCTTCTATCCATGCGTTCCTAAAAAAGTACGCCAATATTCTTAATAATATCTTCATTCTAATAGACAGACTGCCACGACGCAAGCAGGGAAAACCTGGTGATTCCCCAGAAGTGTGTATAAAGGAACTGAAACCAGAACTACTGGACAACTGCTCGCCAGATTCTTCGCTGCGCTCAGAATGACAGGCCTGCGCGCAGGCCTGTCATTCTGAGCACAGGCCTGTCATTCTGAGCGCAGGCCTGTCATTCTGAGCGCAGCGAAGAATCTCTGGTCGGCTCCTGAGGAATCACGGGAAGAAAACTACAACCCGCAATACTATTCAACCGTATCCAGGGCAAGAGCTATTATTGCGACATAGAAAAGAAAGCGACCCGAACAATTCATGAGCAAGACTATCGCCGGCGATCCACAAAAACCGGCAACTACCCATCATCGCCTGTTTGCCGCTTATTACGAACGCACTTCACGGGGCAGAACAGAGCGCAACTATATGGCGCCATACCGCAAGGAAATCGCCGGGCAGGCTTCCGGCATTGTACTCGAAATAGGCGCGGGCAACGGTCTCAACTTCGCTTATTATGATCCCGGGCGGGTTGAGCGAGTAGAAGCCATTGAACCCGACACTGCCATGTTGCGTTATGCTCGCGCGCGGGCAGAGGCGGCTCCAGTACCCATCACGCTTACTCAAGCTCCAGCTGAATCGCTCCCATTCGCGGATGGGACGTTTGATTGCGCGCTGGCAACGCTTGTCTTTTGTTCCGTCAATGACCCGGCGGCCAGTTTGCGAGAAATCAGGCGCGTCCTGAAGCCGGGTGGCAGATTGCTACTGGTCGAACATGTCCGCTCTCAAGGAGCCGTCACCAGTCGCATACAGGATATGTTTGTCCCGTTCACAACGCGTCTTGCCGGTAACTGTCACTGGAATCGCGACACTGAAGCAACGCTGGCAGAGGCAGGTTTTCAAATCGAGTACCGCCGCAAACTTGGCGGTGGGTTAGTGCCAATGATAATGCTCAGGGCCGTACTCAAACTTCCGACGTGAGGATACAGAACAACGCGGCGCCTGCCACAGCAAAGTGCTTTGTCGTAGTGAAAGATGGTCAGGCAAGCATCTTGACTGGCCCTGCGGATGAGGTTTCACTGCTCTGATTCAGCATCCTCTTTCACCTGCTCGACCGCTATGGGGATAGAGAGGCGCCTGTAGAACTGGCGTACCTCGATTTCAATGTCCAGGCTTGCCAGGGGAAAACTTTCTCCGGCTCCATATTGCCGGTAGAGCCAATCACCGTCTGAACGCGAGAAAACCTCGACACGCTGAACGGCCTGGCTCACAAAGATAATTTCCTGAACGCTCTCTTTTGACTGGTAGAGCGCGAGCTTCACGAAGCGATCGGTCATCTCGGTTGATCTTGAGAGTACTTCGACGACCAGGACAGGCGTATCGATAATCTGGGACTCTCCATGATCTCCAGCACTGCAAGAAACCACGACATCCGGTATCACCACTTTGGTAGGCGTCAATCGTACCAATTTATCAGAAACATATGGCCGACAGAGCGCATCATCACCCAGCGCCTGATCGAGAGCTATTCCGAAATTGAGCGCAATGGTAGCATGATTCGACGTTCCGCCTGCCATGAGACGAACCTCGCCATCGTAGTATTCGTAGCGCCGGTCAGAGTTACGCACCAGCAGCAAATATTGTTCCAGCGACATATACTGCCGCACTGGATTCGTCGCCATATGCTGGCTCCTTTACTGCTTCCCAGATCGTTTGCACATCTATTATATCATGCTCTTCATATCCCATAGACATCTCTATTTTCGTTTTCCCCCAGAGGTCTCATGACCGCAATACAACGCTTGACATGCGCTGAAGCGTCGGCTATAATGGGTGCGTCCCAATTGAGGTAGTGAAACCCGATTGAGGCATGAGACGGTCAATCGGGAGATTGAATAGCAACTAAAGGCTTCCGTCCAATACTAGGAGTTGGAAATCTCATCCTGGGCAGTTACCAAAGTGGCCAAATGGGGCTGACTGTAAATCAGCTGTCTATCGACTTCGGGGGTTCGAATCCCTCACTGCCCACCCAAGGTGTTCCAGAGATCCACCAGCCCGTGTGGCGCAGCGGTAGCGCACAGTCTTGGTAAGACTGGGGTCATGGGTTCGATTCCCATCACGGGCTCCTATGTTGGTTGCAACAGGGTTATACTTTCTCGAGCTGTCCTACATGATAGTCCCACAAATATGAAGCTTCTGTAAGCAGCAACAGGATGTGTGCCTGGATGGCCGACTTCCCTCCCGGTTGGGGGATTGAAAAGAAGGAGTCATTTGAGTTATGGCAAAGAAGAAATTTGAGCGAACGAAACCGCATGTGAACGTGGGCACCATCGGCCATATCGACCATGGCAAGACGACCTTGACGGCGGCGATCACCAAAGTGCTGGCCAAAGCCAACGCCGCCAACAAGTATATCGCTTTCGACCAGATCGACAAAGCGCCCGAGGAGCGCGAGCGCGGCATCACGATTGCCATTGCCCACGTCGAATATGAGACCGAGAAACGCCACTACGCGCACGTGGACTGCCCAGGACATGCCGACTACATCAAGAAC